>JAUWBH010000045.1 GCA_030605085.1 Promethearchaeota archaeon
CGGGTATGAATCAAAATCACCCGAAGAAAAATGGGAATACATTAAAGATCTCTTAAGCACTTGTACGAGATGCTACGCTTGTAGAGAGGCGTGTCCTATGTGCTATTGTAATCTGTGTTTCGTTGATCAAAACAAACCAATTTGGTTTGGGAAAACGACCGATATTTCCGATATTATAGTGTTTCACTTAATTCGCGCAATGCACCTCGCGGGAAGGTGCGTAGCCTGTGGTGCCTGCAGTAGCGTATGTCCGATGGGGATCGATTTAAACCAAATAACCAGAAAGTTAGAAAAAATCGCAAAAGAAAGATTTAATTTTACTTCTGGTATTGATTCCGAGACCTTACCCCCAATGATGGATTTTAAAATGGAAGATAAACAAGAATTTATGTTAGAGGAAGAATAAAGAGGTGGTATGGAAATGGCAGAAAAAATATTAATGAAGGATCAAATAGCCAAGTTATACGAAGAATTAAATAAGGACTACAATTTCTTCGCTCCAACTAAAGAAAAAGGTAATATTGTGTTTAAAAAGATATTGAATTCTGAAGAGATAGAATTTGATTATTTGAATTCAAAGGTCCCACCTAAAGAAGTTTTATTTCCAAAAACGGAAGTTCTCTTTGCATATAAAATAGACGGTAAAGAAGTAGAGATTGAAGATCGCAAAGATTTAGACGAAAAAAACATTATTTTTGGTATTAGACCGTGCGACGCTCATGCTTTTATGCTTATGGCGAACTTTTTTTCGTTTCATGGTAATGTAAAAGATGAAATATTTCTGAAAAAAAGAGAGAACACAATACTTATGGGTATTGGTTGCAACAATCCTAGAAGTACTTGCTTTTGTACATCGATTGAAGGTCATCCCTTCCAAAAAGACGATATGGACGTATTTCTAGTTGATTTAGAAAATAAATACTTAGTTGAGGGCATAAGCGAAAAAGGTAAAAGTCTTGTCGATAAATTATCGTGGCTTTCGGATGCGAAAAAATCGGACATAAAACAAGCTTCAGAACTATCAAAACAAGCAGAATCGTTAATTACAACAAAAATTAATTTTGAAAATACAGCTAAAATTTTAGGTCCAAATTTTGAACATCCAATATGGAAAGAAATCAGCGAAAGTTGTATAGGATGTGGTACATGCTCTTTCTTGTGTCCTACTTGTACTTGTTTTGACATAATTGATGAGAACGACCCTTATAATAATCGTGGAAGGCGGATTAGAATATGGGACACGTGTCAATCTTGTCTTTATTCGCTTCATACTAGTGGTCATAACCCTCGTAATAGCTGCATTGAAAGGTGCCGCAACCGAATATTACACAAATTTAGTTATTATCCGGAGAATTATGGTCTAATAGGATGCGTTGGATGTGGCAGATGCGTTCAACTTTGTCCTGTTAATAACGATTTAAGAGAAATAATTAAAAAAATAAATGAGATTGAAAAAAAGGTGGAGAGTGTTAATGCCTAATCCATACATTCCATTGTTAACTACAGTAAAATCAATTGTGTCAGAAAATAAAGTTAACGACATTAAAACTATTGAATTAGAATTTAAAAAAAAGGAAGACTATAAAAGTTTTGATTACAACCCCGGTCAATTCGCCGAAATTAGTTTAATTGGAAAAGGAGAATGTCCTATTGGTATAACCTCCTCTCCTACGGAAGAGGGATCTATTAAATTTACGATAAAAAAAATGGGAACGGTAACATCGGGATTTCACTACTGCGAAGTGGGAGACACAGTAGGTGTTCGTGGTCCGTGTGGGAACGGCTGGCCGATGGAAGAAATGAAAAGTAAAAACATCGTCATAATCGGCGGAGGATTTGCGTTTTCAACCTTGCGATCGCTTGCCATTTACATTTTAGACGAGAAACACAGAAAGGATTTCAAGGACATAACGGTTATATACGGAAATCGAGATTCGGGAGAGGTTCTTTATCGAAACGACTTAGAAGTTTGGGAAAAACGAGATGATATCAAGGTGGTTTTGACCATTGACAGCGAAGAGGAAGGCTGGACTCGTGAAGTTGGCTTTGTCGCGGCAATCGTTAAAAAGGTTGCGCCCTCTCCAGATAACGCTGTAGCAGTGGTTTGTGGCCCTCCCATAATGATAAGAACTGCTGTGGCTGAACTTGTAGAACTGGGTTGGAAAGACGAACAAATATTAAATTCTTTAGAGATGCGTATGAAGTGCGGAATCGGTAAATGTGGGAGATGTAATATTGGAAGTAAATTCGTGTGCGTGGATGGACCCGTATTCTCTTTAGCAGAACTGAAAAAAATGCCTAACGAATATTAAATAAAAAATTTTAATTCATTACAAAAGAATGCCTTTTCCTTTATGGTGGGATTGGTTTTCTCACTTACTTTTTTTCATAAATTTTTTTTAATAAAATAATTAATCAATAGAGAAAAATTGATGATTGACAGCTGGTTTTCAAAAAGTAAACTTATAAAAGGTGTTGAAAAATTAGTTAAAAAAATTCTTGTTGGTAGAATTTCGGCGAATCAATTAACAATTATAGGTTTTGTAATTGGCTTATTGAGCGCATTCTTTATTTTTTTGAGTGGAATAACTCAATTTCAAATTGAACTAATTATAATTTCAGCATTATTAATGTTGCTATCATTTTCTATAGATATTTTAGATGGGACAGTAGCGAGATTTGAAAATCCAACTATTTTTGGAGGGATTTTAGACATATTTTGCGATCGAATTGTCGAAATATCTATTATAATCGCAATAATTTCAACAGATCCCATAAATCTAGTTTGGCCAGGAGTTTTTTCCTTAGGAGCAATAGTATTATGTATTACTATGTTTTTAGTCGTTGGAGGGGCATTAAAAGCTGACCAATTGGAAGAAAGTCAAAAAGTGATATATTATCGTAAAGGATTAATGGAGCGTACAGAAACATTTTTATTTTTATTGATTATTATAGTTTTTTTTCCATGGCGAGTTATATTATTATGGATTTTTGCAATTTTAGTTTTTATCACGGCAATCTTAAGATTTAGAGACGCGTATCTTTTATTTTACTCAAAAAATAAAAATACTTAAATTTTTTCTCCGTAATTTATAATTTTAAACATTTTTGTTTTAAATAAGATGCAAATTTAAAGTAAAATAGGGAATATTTCTAAAAGTTATAACATAAATGTTTTAAAGTTCAGTTTTACTAGCAATAATATAGATGAGTTTGAATAAAATGAGCGCAAATGAGATAATACATAATATTCAAAAAGAATCAGGAGGGAAGTACGGAATATTTTGTTTGCACTGTTTAATTACGTACAATTCATTTGAAGAACTTAATGAGTACATGAAAAAATATAATATTGAAATTACTAAAAATACCCAAACCAAAACAGGCTATTTAAAAGACTTGGCGGTGTTCTATCACAATGTATATAACAATGATAGTGAAATTCAAAAAAAGTACAAAAATTCATCAGATTTAATGGGTGATACTTTATTAAAAGACGAGACGCTGAAAGAGAATTTAAAACATTTTGATTTCATATCAAAACAAGAGTTAATTAACATATTTTCGGATTTTTGTGCAGATTTTGGGATATCGGTATTCATTCCTGCTAAAACATCAGATTTTTCCTTAGATTTATACTTAACAAAAAGAATGCCTCGATTAAGAACTGAAGCAGTGTTTATAAGAACAGGAGCCGAATTAAATGAATCTACTTATCAAGAAACACTGGATTTAATCAAAGAAGCTTCAAATATTGCTATATGGACGGTTTTTGTGACTACGCCTGCTGGTGTTTATAAAATAGGATTTGAGAAATTGATTTCGGATATGAAAGATTTAGATGTATGGCTTTATGTCATTGATCCTTTGCATAGGAGAGTACTAGGTATTACTAAAGGCAAAAAATCTAAAGTGTATAATTCTGATTTGAGCATAGAATATATTCAGAAACTTCATCGTGAACCTGTAAGAGCTCCTTCTCAAGTTGTTAAATTTTCAAAATATCATTTTAAAGAAAGCGAATCGTATAAACCTAAATCATTCTATATGTTCGGAATTATACATACGGAGGGTTTAGAAGAAATCATAGAAATTCCAGAAGAAGCACATAAGTATAGAGACATTTTTCGAAATCTAATGATAATCGACATTGATTCTGGAGTATCAGTTTTAGCTTATTCTATCAAAATAGGTTCAATCGACGATAATTTAAGTGCTGGATTCTTAACTGCTATGGACAATTTCGTAGCCGAATTAGGAGGGACTTCGGATTTAAGAGAAATTAATTATAAAGGCTTTTTTATACAAGCGGGTTATGGTAAGTATATTAAAATAGCACTATTTCTCTCTGAACCTTCAGATTTAATTTTAAAGGAGAGATTAGCTTATTTTATAGAACAATTTGAAGAAAAATACCAAGAACAAATAAAATCGTTTAAAAAGACGGGAAATGTTACTTATTTTGATAAAAATGAAGTAATCAAAATAGCCAAGGATATACTTAAAATTTAAATTTAAAATATAAGCATTAAATTAAAAAAAATATAATCTATACATTTCTTTAATTAAAAATTATCAAAATTAAGATAGTGAAATATTATGGCTAAACCTAAAATATTATTCGTTTATAATGCAGATGCAGGAATGATAAATTCCATTAAAGATTTTTTCAAAAAAGCTATAAACCCTGAGGAATATCAATGTAATCTATGCGGTTTAACTTACGGGAACTTTGCAATGAAAAATGAGTGGAAGCAGTTCGTAAATCAATTGCCTTATCCCTCCGAATTTTTACATAGAGACGAATTTTTAGAAAAATATGCTGTTGATGACCCTAAATTCCCATGTGCTTACTTTAAAAGAAATAATGAATTAAAACTCCTGATCCCCGAAGCAGAGATGAGCAAAGTTCCATCGCTTGAAGCTTTGGAAACATTAGTAACAAAACACATTGAAGCACTCGAATAGACATTTTTTATCTTTATTTTTATTTTCTTTTCTATAGGATTAAATGTTAAGTCATTTGTAAAATAGAATTTTTATTTTTAAAAACCATTCCCAGTTGAATTTAAGAAGAGAGACAAATTCAGTCTCGAATTTCTCCATCGAGACGAGTTTAAGGAAAAATATAGTGTATCCGATTCCAAATCTCCCTCAGCATATCTTTTAGATGAAACAGGATTACAGGTATTTATATCACATAACGAAATGAATGCTGTAGAAAAAATAAGTGAACTAAAAAAAAATGATTAATGAAAATGTAAAGGATTTTAATATTTAACTCGAATTAATATTTAATGTTAGAAATGTGTAGTTAAAAATAATTGATAAAAAGTATAAAAAGTATAAAAAAAATATAAAAGAATAAGCAAAAAAAAATAAAAAATGAAAAAATAAAATATTTGATTAAAATGATACCAAAATCAATAATTGAGAAATTAAAAGATAATGGTGTATACATTTATATAAAAGGCATTAGTAAGGAATTTAGTGGTGTTGTACAATCAATTAACGACGCTGATATCTTGATATTACTAGATAAGAACAACAATTTATCTTATATTCCAATATCAGAGATTGATGTAATTACGGAAAGACGATAAATTAAATAAATTAATCTCGTATTCTCAATTTTTTTTTTTCAAAATAAATAGACAATTTTCAATTAGAATTCCATCTTGGATTAAGAAGTTCTAACATCTTACGAGTATCGGTTGTTGGAGGTTTACAAGTTTTATTTATGCAAATGTAAGCGGCAACACTTCCGTCAATTTTATCAAAATATTTAACGAATTGCGCATATTGGTCGATATCTGGTGATTCAAATTCGGTTTGGCGATAAACCAACGTCTTATTGGGGAGATAATGGATTTTTATAGCTTCTAACATTTTATGGGTATCTTTTGCATCTGAATCACCGGCTATCACTAACGTATAAGAAGGTCCAATACCAAAATCGACCGCGACCATCAAGAAAGTGTGTGCGATTGGGTTATTATTGACACGTTCAGCGAATAATCTACTTAAAATCTCTGCTTTTTCTTCTAATTCTTTATCACCTGTTATATAACTTAAACGAATTAAATTTAACATTGCTACAGAATTTCCCGAAGGCGTCGCTCCATCGTATATTTCTTTTTGCCTAATAAGAAGTTTCTCTCCGTCGTCAGAAGTAAAATAAAATCCACCTAAATAGTTGTCCCAGAAATGTTCTATTAAATATTTATTTAAATCTAAAGCGTTCTTAAGATAAAACACATCAAAAGTCGCTTCGTATAATTCAATTAATCCCCATATTAAGAACGCATAATCGTCTATATACGCGTCTATTTTAGCATTTCCTTCTCGATATCTGTGTAAAAGCTTTCCGTCAGATTTACGCATATTAGATAAAATGAAATTAACGGACTTTTTTGCAGCCTTTAAGTATAATGGTTCGGACAAAATTTGAGCACCTTTAGTGAGTGCTACGATCATTAGTCCGTTCCAATCCGTTAGAATTTTATTATCTTTATAAGGATGAATTCGATTTTTGCGCACATTAAAGAGTTTTAGACGAATTTTTTCCAATCGAATTGTAAGCTCTTGTTCATTTAATTTTAACTCTTTAGAAATGTTAGCTAACGAGTCCTTTAGGTGGAATATATTAAGTCCCTTTTTTTGTTTGGTAGCCTCATCTAAATAATTACCGGATCTTTCTATATTAAACACTTTTGTTGCTATAGCAGCGTCTTCTTTATCACGTATTTTCTCAATTTCTTCTAATGACCATACATAAAACTTACCTTCTTCTCCTTCACTATCAGCATCTTCGGCTGAATAAAATCCGTCCTCTGGCGATGTCATATCCCGCAAAATGTAAGAAAATATTTCTTGAGCAGTTTTACTGTATTCATGGTTTCCAGTGGCTTGATAAGCTTCTAAGTAAGCCATTGCTAATAAAGCGTTATCGTAAAGCATTTTTTCAAAGTGTGGTACAAGCCAATGTTTATCGGTTGAATAGCGATGAAATCCAAATCCAATATGATCGTAAATCCCTCCACGCCTCATTGCCAGAAGTGTTTTTTCCACCATTTCTAAAGCGTCCTTATTTCCAGTTCGGTTCCAAAATCGAAGCAAAAATAATAAATTAATTGGCGTTGGAAATTTTGGGGCATTACTAAAACCACCATACTGGTCATCAAATTTACGATTTAACTCTTCAAAACATTTTTTTAGCGTTTTTTCACCAAGTTTATCTCCAGGAGACTCTATCATAATATCTTTCATAACGGATGTAATTTGATCAGCGGAATCAAAAATCTTTTTCTTTTGGGTATTCCAGAGATCTTTGATTTGGAGGATTAAATCCCACATTCCAACCCGACCAAATTGGGTTTTTTTTGGAAAATATGTCCCAGCAAAAAATGGTTTTTTATCTGGTGTCATGATGATGGTCAATGGCCAGCCACCCGAACCTGTCATAATTTGGCAGACAGTCATATAAATTTTATCAATATCTGGTCGCTCTTCTCTATCCACTTTAATTGAAACAAATGTTTGGTTCATGAGATTAGCAATTTCTGAATCTTCAAACGATTCGTGAGCCATTACATGACACCAATGACAAGTGGAATAACCTATGGACAAAAAGATTGGTTTATTTTCTCTCCGAGCTCTCTCGAAAGCCTCATTTCCCCACGGAAACCAATTCACGGGATTATAAGCGTGTTGAAGCAAATAAGGACTTTTCTCGTTTATTAATTTATTTGGATTTTTAATTTGTTTTAGTTTCTTTTTCAAATTTTTTTCCATATTTTCACTCAAATTAAGTTAATTTGTTACTAAGACTATATCTATTAATGAACGTGAAATCCTCAATCTTTTTACGGGGAGGTCTGTTTTTTTCTCCTAATTTCATTGGATCAGAAAGAACTGGGTTAATTTCTTTAGAGTGTTTACCAACAATTACAAGTGTAATCAATCTCATATCTTCTGGGATACCAAGAATCTTTTTTGCTTTTTCTTCGTTGAATCCTGCTATTGGATGTGCGACTAAACCGAGCTCAGTTGCTCTTAAAATAATTGAAGCTGTTGCTAGACCCAAATCAAACAAATAGTATAATCTTTCGTTAATTATACAGTCTTCTTCAGTTTTACTAAATGTAGCTATTATCATTGAAGCTCGCTCAACCCACTTATTGCCAGATGAAAGCGTACTAAATAATTTCTTTAATTGATCTTTATCGTATACAAATATAAACTTCCACGGTTGCTTGTTCATGCAAGAAGGAGCTAACTGCGCAGATTCTGCTAATTCTTTTATTAGTTCTTCCGTTATTTCAACAGAATCAAGCGATCTATATGCTCTTCTTGCTTTTATTGCTTCCTTTACATCCATCATTACTTACCATTTACAATGCTCTTAAATTTCAATTTTACGATTTTTTAACAGATTTAAATTTAAATATATGTCAAAGAATAAGTAATTTTCAAGAAATATCAATTTACACTTTATAATTTATTAATAGAATAAGGTTAATCCTTAGGATTTTAAATCGATATTCTAAGTAATTAATAAATTATAGATCGAATAATTATGAAATTTAAATTAAAAAAAAGCATAAATGAAGTACTTAAAGGAGTTCAAAAGTTTTAATTAAAATTCTTAATTTCTACAATTAATTATAATAAGCTAGTAAAAAATCAAAATGTTTAAATACAGTGTTTCAATACTGGGAACTGGTTTTATAGGTCTATGTTCTGCAGCTTGTTTTGCTCAAAAGGATATCAAAGTTTTGGCATCAACGCATAATAAGAAAAAAGCAGAAATTATAAATGATTTTAAATCGCCTTTTTTTGAAGAGGGCTTGAATGAGATGTTAGCAGAAATAAAAGAACAAAAGCCTGAGCTTTTAAAATGTTTAACCGATCCTGTTCAAGCAGTTCTTGAAACAGACATTTCCATGATAACGCAAGGAACTCCAATGCGTCCAGATAAATCAATTAATTTAGGATATATTGAGAGTACAGCTAAAGAAATTGGAGAGGCATTAAAAAAATCAGATAAATATCGTCTTATCGTAGTTAGATCAACCGTAGTTCCCGGTACATCGAGAAATTTAGTAGGAAAAATCATAACTGAAGTTTCTGGAAAAGAACCAGGAAAAGACTTTGGATTGTGTATGCAGCCAGAATTCTTAGCTGAAGGTCGTTCTTTAGAAGATACTCTTTATCCTGATAGAATCATCATTGGAGACATTGACGAAAAAAGTGGTTCAATGTTACAAGAATTTTACGAGTATTTTTACGGAGATCATTTAAAAAACTGTCCAATATTAAGAATGAATTTAGAAAGTGCCGAATTAGTTAAATATGGAAATAATTGCCTACTTGCAACAAAGATATCGTATGCTAATGAATTTGCTAATTTTGCTGAACTCGTTCCTAATGTCGATGTAGTTCAAGTTATGGAAGGAGTCGGGCTAGATTATAGAATAAATCATAGATTCTTAGGCGCAGGCGTAGGTTTTGGAGGAGCATGCTTCCATAAAGATGTAAATGCAATTACTAAATGGTCAAGATCTATGGGATATACTTCAAAAATTTTAGAAGCTGTATTAGAAAGGAATGATTTGAGAGCCATTAGGATTGTCGATATTGCTGAAGGTTTGGTAGGTAAACTTGAAGGAAAGAAAGTAACTTTACTGGGACTTTCTTTTAAACCCGGGACAGATGATATGAGAGAAGCACCTAGTATTCGTGTTATAGAGGAGTTAAAAAGAAGAAATGTTACAGATATTATTGGTTATGACACCAAAGCAAAAGAATCCGCCGAAGAAGCAATAGGAGATAAAATAAAGTATGCTGAAACAATTGAAGAAACTTTAAAAGATTCCGAATGTGCCCTATTGATTACAGATTGGGACGAATTTAAGAAAATTACGCCCGAAGATTTTAAAAAGTACATGAAAGTTCCGAATCTCGTTGATGGAAGGAGAATTTATGATTATGATGAATTCAATAAAGCCATAAATTTCAGAGCTATGGGACGAATTGATTTAGAATAAAAAAAATAGTAATTTAATAAATTTTTTAATCCCATTTATTTTTTGAATAACTTGTACTAAATCAATACGAAAAATGTATCAGAATGTAAGATAGACAACTTAAATCTTAGTCCGATGTTTGATAATTACTGTCAAAACAATATCATTTCTAAATTGGCATTGAGATAATTTAATATCTTCCAATCTTAAATAATCATTCTCCTTTATAAATTTTTCAAATGCTTGCTTTATCCTAGAGGGCAATCCTTGATACATTTTGATTTTTAACATATCTTCCTTTAACCTTATTTTTTTTGTTATTATTATTTATTATATAAAGATTAATCTTCGTCATCATCCTGTTTAGCCTGTTTCTTTAATAAATAATTTAATTTCGAGGTATATTTCTTAACACCTTGTAAATCGTTAATATCGTAAGAAAGATCCACAATTCCATAGTAAATATCAATTGCTTTTTGAAGATTTTTTTTATTGATTTCTTTTTTAGCTTTTTGTAGCAGCTCTTTTATGCGTTTTTTAGTTTTTTCAACATATTCAACACTTTTCTTTTCAATAGTCTCAATGTCTGCTTGATACTTATTTATTAATACAATTTCTATTTCTGTTATTAATTCATAAATATGTTTTGGATTTTCGCTATCCCAATTTGAATATGAAGGTATTTTTTCTTTAAATTTATTTTCCTCTATTTCCTCTTCTTTAAACAATTCAATTATTTTAGAGGGAATTTTTAATTTAGGTTTTTCAGGATAATTTGTAAAATCTATCCCAATAATAAAATGATCATCAACCGTGATTGACAAATAAACATTAGCATTAGTAATAGAATCAATAAATTCCGTTTGAAAATAATACATTAAATCTTTGGCTTCTTGGGCTGCTAAAATTTCTTTATAAATAATTTGTGAAGTATCTTCCTTAATTTTATCCTTAATTTCGCCCGCACTTACCTCAATTTGAGGTTCCTCGGTAATTTGAGATTCGGGTTTAATTTCTACTTCTTGTTTCACATCAGAGCTTTCTTTTACTTGAGCTATTTGTTGTAAAATATCTCTTAATTCTTGTTCCAATGATTCTTTCTTCGATTTAAAATCTTCAAGAGGTATCGAGGCTTGTTCTAATTGTTTTTTCAAACTCTGAATTTCTTGAACAATTTCTTTAATTCTTGATTTTAGTTGATTTATTTTTTCTAATATTTCTTCTTCGTTCAAACCTTATTACACGCTAAAATTATTTTTAATTTTTTTTTTTACCAATTTTTCAAACCCTATTGCGTTAGAAAATATTGGATCTTTAACTTTAATAATTCTTTCGATATCAGATTCGGCAATTAAATTATTTTTTAAGATTAACATCTCAATTTCATTCCAAAATAAACCCAATGCTTCACCGGCTAAAATATAATATTCAATTTCTGCTTCTAATGGCAAGTATTTTACCACATCAATTATGTTATCAACAATTTCAGCTGAAATTTGACGGATAAAATGTTCTTTTACCTTACTAATATCGTATGTTTTGCCAGAGATCTGAACTTTGTCCTTATTACTTCTAATACTCTGTAAGATTGAATTAGGATTTATTATGGTTCCTGCTTGTTGTTGTAAGGCGAGAGCAATTTTATTAGATAAAATAAATAGCGATGCGTTTATTAAATTTCGAGAGGCGTTCCTAATTAATTTACCATCGTAAATGGTTAAAATCTCTGTTGTTAGATCTAAAGAAATCACAACTGCGTCTACAGCCATATTTTCTTCAATGCTTGAAACTACATTGTAATATGTTCCATAAGATTCAGGCATTATCAAAACTTGCCTAATATTTAGTTTTTTATTGATTATTTCTTTCGTTGCTTCATTTTTAATTCTTATCTCGAATTCACCTTTTAACTTAGCACTTAATTCTTTCATCTTTTCAACATTTGTAGAAATTGGAACACCTATTCCAAGAACGATGTCTTCTTCGTCATTTTTTAAAATTATTGGTAAGACCGCTTTAATTAACAAGAAAATGTCGTCAATTTTTTTAAGATTTCCTTGGTCCAAAATAAAATGTTTGATTTCGCTCTGAGTCCGCGCCAATTCACCAATGTAGTATTCTTTATCGTCTTCTATAAGTATAAGATTACTTTCCCAAGTCTTATCTACCGTTAAATCCCCCCAACCTACAGGATCACTAGAACCTATTATGTTAGGAATCAATATTTTTATAGATTCGCTCGAAAACTTAATCTCTCCACCAATATCTATTCCAATACCTAAAATGATCCAATCACCCATTTTGTATGCAATTTTAATCGAACAGTTAATAGTTGTGAATATAATGTTTAAACAATCAGCAAATTAACGAGAGAATAATATTAAAAATAAGTTATTCAATTATAAATATAAATTAGAAAATAAAACTATTTATAATAACAAGAAATCTAAATTTTTTAGGTGAGAATATCATGGTATTATATGTAGGTTGCGACCTTGGCACAAGTACAATAAAAATCTCGTGTGAGAATACTAAATTTTTAATACCTTCTTTAATCGGTGAGCCAAATCCTGGCTGGTCTGGAGCTTCATTTGACAAAAGTCTTGAGAAGAATTTAGTATTAATTGACGGAAGAGACTCTTGGTATGTTGGAGAATTAGCTCGAATGCAATCGGAAGTAAAACGTACTCTCGCAGCTGATGGTCAAATGAAATCAGCTGAAGAAACTTTTTTGGCTCTAAAAGCAGCATTAGGGTTATTAATTGATATAAGTGATAAAGAGGTTATATTAGCTACAGGTGTACCAGTCGCCACAAGCCAAGAAGTGATGAAAAATCTCAGTAGGATGTTAAAAGGGAATATCGAAATAAACGTAAAAAACGACGCCACAGGCGATACTAAACGAATTACTGTAAATATTCAAAAGTGTTTAGTATTGCCAGAGCCTTATGGTACTTACTACTCGACTTTAAAAGAAAAGGGAGAAGAAGAGGCTGTTGACACTGTAATAATTGATATAGGACATGGAAGTACCGATATTTTAACGATGTACCAAGGACGTCCCATGCGTACGGCCAGTGGAAGTATGAGAGAAGCGACAGATACGCTCACAAACCGGATGGCAAGCGCTCTTCAGGAAAAAACAAATCATATCGTTAAACCATTTGATTTAATGACAATAATTAGACAGCAAAAAGATAATGTAATGATCGGAGGTCAGACTTATTCTATTAAGAGCATCAAGGATTTTTACGCAAAACAGATTGCCAAAGTTATGATTGACGAAGTCATGAGACTTATATCAACATTACCACCGGACGCATTCGTAGAATATTATATAATTTGTGGTGGGGGTGCTTATACATTCGGGGATTTCATTAAAGAGGCTATTATCGATGGTAAATTAGTCTCATCTCCAGATGCAGTTATTATTCCAGAAGATCCTGTCTTAAGCAATGCAAAGGGTTTCGAACTTATTGCCCAATCACAGAAATAAAAATTTATAATAACTATTTTTTTTCTTTTAATTTGGTAATTTTAATTTTTATAAATTAGCAAATACTTATTATTTTTGATTATCTTTTCGATTTTAACATAAACAAAGAATAAATAAGAAAATTTATACTTTTAATTTAGAACTCTTTTGTAAATTTTAATAAATAACAATTTTAATTCAAAATATTTATCACAATCTCTTGGACGATTAAAATGGGAGAAAAATCACCTCAAAAAGAAATTAAAAAGCTTGAAGATACCGTAAAAGATGTATTAGATAATATTTCTGGAATGGAATCGTCCAGTAACACCGCAGTAGATGCCGAACTTTCTGATTTAGAAGATATCGTAAAAGGGGCGTTAACCGAATTAACCGATTTAGAAAATAATCTGTTAAATATTATTTCACCATCTCTAGATAATTTAAATAAGGATGGCAATTACTTAATGGCGGCTAGACGATTTCAAAATGCAATGAAGATAGCGCTTTTTGATGGAACAAGTAAGAGAGATATAAAAATATACGATGAGGGTTTTAATTTTTACAATAGTGCTCTAGAAATAATATCTGCTACAGGAAACCAATCCGAGATTGATCAAGTTAAGACTGAATTTGCACACGCCCTCATTAAGATCATAACTAAAACTGAAAATACTAATGACCCTGAATTTGAACCGTTTGCATTTAGAGCTTGTAAAAGCTTAGCTGAAATTTACGATTATTTTAAGCAATTTAAGGTTAGCGCCGAATTTCACGTTCGCACAGGGGATTTAAAATCCGATAATCCTCTTATAGCGGAGTTAGAGTATTTTCAAGCGGTCCTTGATCATATTTTACTGAAAAATATAAAAGCAGCATAAGAATATAGTGCAAACCTTAAACTTAAACATATAAAAAATATGGCAAATGAATTAATTAGAGCAGTTGATCAAATTAAACCTGAACTTGTTGTTCAAGTCCAAAATAAGATCGAAGTCTTAGCTGCTCAGAGAAGACTTAGCGCTAAAAATATTATTTTTTTGCTAGATTTAATTAAAAAGAAATTAGAAAAACCAATAGACGCATCATCAGTGGAACTTATTCAAATACCAACCAAGGCCACGCCCTTATCTGAAGAAAAAGTAAGCGCTATAAAAGAATCTCTAACTAAAGGGATACAACTACTCCAAACAGCTCATCCAAATGTAAGAATTCCAGTAAACGCTCAAATTGACACCAGTGAAATAATTTCTGAATTAAAAGAGGTAATTTCGTCAGAAATTAGTAAAGAAATAAAATCTCTTTCAACCGAGATCGTTTCCAAGATTTTAAGTAGTTTACCAAGAGGTGGCGGAATGGCTTCTCGTCCTAGATCTGCTGGAACCATTTCCGACGAAGATATGCCTGAAATTGAAATTATTGAAGGCGGTCCAAGAGAAAAACCTAAAAGACCAAAGCTAGACGATATGCTAGATTCAGTCATAGTTAGCGAATAACCTTCTGATTATTTATAATTTAGCGAAGAATAGTTTACTTAATAAATCTTATAACAAATTTTTTAATTAAAAATTCTTTCTACAAATTAAGTTTGTAATAATAAAATAAAAATTAGAAGGAATTTAATTAACATTTACAAAACTATCAATATTTTACGCTTATTTAACTTATTGTGACTGAGTTCAATGAAAAATGAGGTAAAAAAATGCAAATATATAGGTTAAAAATAAACAGAAACATCTGCTCTGGCTGTAATGTCTGCGTAGTAAGCTGTCCAATCAATTTTGACCAACTAAGAGAAAAAGGATTTTTAACTGAAGAGAATGCAGTTATTTTAGTCAAAAATGGGATTGCTTATGATATTTACGATGATAATAGGAAAATAAACTGCGATGGATGCGGTGTATGTCTCGAGAATTGCCCACAAGAAGCCATAGCGATTGAAATTTTAGAGTTAAAAGAGGTTTGATTTAAATGTCGTTTCCAAAAATATCGAGAACAATAAATGAGCAGGAAGAAGTCGTTAAAGTTCAATTCCTAATAGAAAGTTTAGAACTCATTTTAAACCGTGAAAAATGCATAGGTTGTGGTACATGTGCTAGAGTTTGTCCAAAAGAGGCAATTAGTAGAGGTCCGATTGCCGCGGCACGACGATTTCCAACTATGGAAGATATTATTCCAAATATTTATGACCCTAATTTGTGCGTATTCTGCGGGACTTGCGTTGTAATGTGTCCTTTCTCAGCTTTAACGCTAAAAAAAGACGGAGAAATTGTTGAATTAGATAAAATTACTATCGTTGAGAAAGAAGTAATACCTAAAATAGAATTCGAATCTAAAAAAATAACTGACAATGCAGGAGTCGAGAGAGTTGTAAAGCAATATACTGATGGAGAAGTAAGCGTTGTTGACGAAGAATGTGCTGGTGGTTGTCAAGCTTGTGCTGATGTTTGTCCCTCTGGGGCTATTACGATCCCACCAAAATCAGATAAAGGTTGGGAATCTGTACCAAATGTGGTTGTTGATTCAGAGAAATGTATATCTTGCGGTTCATGCGACAATGCCTGTCCAACAGGGGCTATAAAATTAAAGATCACTGAGGTTAAATATTCAGGAGAATTTTCTGAACTATTTTGGCCTCCTTTGTTAGAAAGACTAAAAACATTAAGATGGAGTGAAGAGGAGGAAAAATAATTATGAGTTTGAATAATTTAATATTATTAACAGGACGGACAATTAACCAAGGCGTTGCTCTTGAAGGTGGAAAAACCACGAAAGAAAATGTACGAGCTGCTGGGATTTGTATTTTTGATAGTGATGATTTTAAAAAATTAGATTGTCTCGCAGGAACCCCTGTCAAAGTTATCACTGACTTTGGCGAAGTAATTGTCTATTCAACTATTTCAGAAGAAGGACCACACCCAGGAATTATTTTTATACCATTAGGCCCTTGGGCAAATCAACTAGTAAACCCTGATTCTCAATCGTGCGGAACTCCAACCTATAAAGGAATGAGTGCAAAGGTGGAAGTAGTTAAAGGTGGAAAAGTGTTAGATGCATTAAGTTTAATTAAAACATTAAAAGAGGCATAAAAAATGGTAGAAAAGAAAATAGAAACTCATTATGACATTGTTTGCCCATTCTGTTCCTTAATAATTAAAGAATTCTTTAAGTAAAAGGGGTTCTTGTTTTACAATAAAATTTAAAGCTTCACTATCTTTGATCTTAATCTCATAACCATATTTTCGAGCTAAAGCTTCACCAATCTTTCTTAAATCATCTGTAGCATTTTTAGCAATATAGATGATATAACCTTCTGAATTATAATCTTCGAGTTCGGGCTTAACTTTCAAAAATTCCTTTTCTAAGTCGCTTGGTCCAAATTTTTTAACTCTTTTAGCTTGTATAATCCATATTTTACCGTTTTTTATTTTTATTGCATATATATCTTTACCTTTTTCACTACCTGAAGCCCCACGCCATTGAACATTTTTCCATTTATCTCCTGTTTTTATTATCCAAAATATTAATCTTTCAAATTTTCGGCACAGAGAGACGTCTCAATATCTTAGGAAACATTGGTGGTTTAATTTCTTACATGTTATCGTTGAATCCAGATTCTATGTACGGATTAGATTTTGATAATCATAATTTGGATTATACGACGCTCACTAGCGAGCTATATTCTTATATCGATCGCGATTATTATTGCTATAAATCAGATAACGATGACCCTCTCTGCATTCTATACAAATATAATACTTCAGTACAAAATTAAATTAATTCATAGGATGCAAGTAAAAAAGATCGAAAGAATAGTTGGAAAAGGACAAAATACTTTCTTGGAAAACTTGGATCATCAAAAACCAGCTTTAGGAAGTGAAGATATGACGAAACTATCAGATTTATTTGGAGATATGTCGAAAGAACATTCTCCAACTGTTCAAGTTTTCCCTTATATAAATCCTAATCCTATGATTAAATCTCAATCAGTTGACCAGCAAGTTCACCGAAAATTACGAAATGAACGTTCAGATTTCACTATAGAGAAGTCTGCTAAATTATCAAGCATAATTCTTACAAAACAGTTATATTTTGAATATAAAAAAGTTCTTGAATACAAATTAAATAAAATCAAAGAGATTGAAAAATCCAGAGATTTAAGGGAGAATACCGAGAAAAAAATTCAGGATAGTTTATATGAGGAGACAATTCAATTTTCCGCTGCTAATCTACCTCAGGTTGCTGAAATGAAAGATCCCTATTTTATGCTTATAGGAGCTTATCATTCAGATCCCTTGCAATTACTTAATTTAAATCCACTTTTGACTATTGAGGAAGCTAAATATTGGTTGAAATTCCATTATAGAATCTCCTACGACATTGATTTAATTTACGATGGAAATCTAATAGAAGTAGGTGCTAAGTTTGGAACTCTTGATATAAAGAGCGATACCACATTAAAACAAGTTTTAGATATACTAGGGTATTCAACTCCAGAACAGATTTTAGTGGTTCCAAGTAAAGGTAAATTTAATGTAGATCGAGTGTCGGAAATCTTGGAAAAATATGCTGGAGTTGATGAGCAACTTAGAGAGAAAATTAGAACGTTTACAACAACTTTTTGGAAGAGCATAAGGCAAAATCCTAATAACTTCTTAAAAATCTTTGATCGTAAAGAAATAGTTTATTTTATAAAAGAAATTGACATAATTATTGATACCATAGTTAATGAATTTAATCCAAGTGATTTTAAAGCTTTTGAAAAAACTCTTATTGAACTTTGGTTAAAATCCGCCCAAAAATTAGAACCAAGTAAAAAACTTTCAGAAGAAGAGAATCAACAAATTATTGAACAAGCTACAAAATATAGCAAATATGTGCGCAAAATTTACGAAAATTCAATTGCTTTATTTCAAAGAGGTTCTTCAAATAAACACCCTAATGATGTTATTAAACTCGCTTTATTGAAAGGAATTGTGCAGAGTTTATGTGATTCGCCAAACCTTGATGGTAAAATTCCTTATACCGTTGAAATAAACGAAATTTTCGATCGATTAAAAGAAAACTTAGAATTTTTCAAGAAGACTAAATACTTTATTTCCAGAGAATTTCTCACTTTATCAATGTTATTATGTCTCACAAGTACAACTTCCTTTGATCCCCGCAAATTTGGTATTGAAAGAAAATTTGATTCAGGAGGTGAATTAGAAGTATTTTCATTGATTAATATTGTGCCAAAACAACATTTATGGTTTGAGAAAAACGGATATAAACTAGTGAAATTTGAAGAAACTAAGTTTCATGATGCGGATGTAGAGAAAAGTATCAAAAAAATTAAATTTGGTCCAGGTCAGTATATAGCTCCCAAGGATTCCGCTAATTTTGATGTTAATAGATGGCTTTATCGTGATGAATATGGCAACTGGTTTATTGTATATCTTCCTAATAAAAATTCGATGAATTTCTATAAATATGTTGTGGATGGTATCGTTGAAAATACCTTTAGAGCGGTTTATGAATCAAATAATGAAATTTTACAAGCAAAATCTTTAGAACCAAGTAAAACAACCACAGAAGTCTTACTTATTGGTCCCTTCCTAAGCCAAGACGAAAGATATAATTCTCTTACTTCTTTTGGTGAAAATTTTCTATTTTTATTATCTAAAGGCGTTGACCTTGGAAAAGGTTGTTGGCAAGAAAGACGACCAAGAAGTTCTGATTTGAAATTATCAATAGCAGATGGGCATAAATATGAGATGATAAAACAAATAAATGAAATCTTAGGTTATAAACAACATTCAGATTTAAAAACAATAGTAGAATATAAAAATGAATTTAATAATAAATTCTCAAATTCAAATGATAAATTTATCAAATCACTATTCCAACAAAGTAAAAAATATAAATCACGCATTAAATTTGAAGAATATTGGGGAATAAAATATAATAATGAAGGTAAAAAGCAATTTGGAGCAATTTTAGAAGCATCAATTCGAATGTATCTTGATAAAGGAGTGAAAGCTCGTGTTAGTGATTTTGAAAAGTTAGGTATTAGTACTCAAAATATTAAAAAATCTGATGATGGAAAATATATTGAGGAATCCACAATCTTAGGATTTAAGATGGATAATAATGGGAATCCCTCTTATCGTCTTTTTAATCTAGACCAACTCTCACAAGGATTACCTATGGAAAGCGAGTGGCAAATAGGATATCCAAAACTTCGTTTTCTTAATAAGATCACGGGCAAAAAAACTTTTGACATAATACCTCAAGTTATTATTACTCATAGAAATGGTAATTATCTTTTAGGAAGATATAACGATTTTACAATACATCATGAGAGTAAAATAATTCAATTAAAGGATAATGGAGAAAAATGGTTTATGGATCAAAATGTTTTAGACAAAAACATTCTAGAAGATTTTCGAGGAGTAAAATATGGTTTAAAGACAATTTTTTACGAATTAGATAGATATGGAAATACATATACTATTTTAGGTCATGAAATTGATTTAACATCAATGAAATTTAAATTTGGAATTAAAATGGAATATTATAAAGATAGATTTAAGCATGAAAGTTTTAAAAAAAGAAAAAATTCTCAAGTAAATTTACATGAAACTCCTTCATTTTTAAGGCATTATCCAATCGCAGAAAACATTAAATCAGAAATAATGAAATTAAAAGATTCTATTTTAACTCCAATTTTTAAATTAGCCCAAATACAGATTGAACATAATCCAAAAACAAAAATAACTACAAGAACTTCATCAATATTACCATTAGAAGATAAAATATTAAGGTTTTTAAATAGTTTTATCGATGAAAATGGAGTATTCCAGAATGGTCTTGGATATGATGAATTAAGATATCTCTTCAAATACTTAGTCAAAGACAAAGCAGAAATCCTATGTTATAACAGATTTTATCTTAAAAAACAAGATAATGAACACTTAATTTTTAATATCCATCAATCTGATAAGGAATGGTTTAAATCAATGTTAAGTATTATAATTAATTTCGAACCTTTAGAAAATATACAGAATCCTGCAATAAAAGCATTAAATGAGAGAATTTTAGAATATAAATTGCGATTTGCTAATAGATATCTTTCAGATGGTCCAAACTTAAATGAATATGAATATGGTACAATTAAATTTGAAGATGAATCTCTTGTTAAAGAATTAAAGGACGCGGTAATAGATATTTTTGGTAGGTATACTTATATCAAAATGGTTACTGGTGCATTATATTTTGATGGTAAAGATATTCAATTTATTACTCTTGCATGGAATAATTTAAGAGAAAATGCTTTTAAGCATAATAATCGATTATTTCTACAACATTATAAATCAACTAAAGGAGGGGTTCCTCCAGGGGGTGCAACCCATGGGGGCTCTTTTGGATATATTTTAGATACAATAATATTTGGAATTACATGGAGATTGCAGGTTATTCGAGAATATGGTGGTAAAACGGAAGATTTATTCTTAGATTGTCCACATGTACCGACTGATGCATGGAATCCAGCATACATAACTGAAAAAGAAGTCTTAAACATTTTTGGCAGAAGTAAAATAATCGAATATACAGATGAATTATCCAATTGGTTATTAAAACAGAGTGGTCGTAGACCTCGTTTTACATCTAAGATAAAACTAAGTAAATCTGATAGTAACAGAATGTTACATGAATATTTGTTAAACAAATTTAAAGCTAAAGTTAATGATTTTACAAATGATAAATCAAAACGAGACATTTATTTATATTTAATTGAGCAAGATTTGTATCATTTGTTTTCTCTTTACAAAAGTGGTGAAAGAGATGCAGATGTTCAACAAATAAAGAAATTCTTATCGGGGACAATAAAGAAATTCAATTTAAATCTTAAAGGTCCAACGATATATATGCCACCAGAACTTAGGACAATTGAATTAAATCAAGGTGACTATAATTATTTTATAGAAAATAATTTAGATAAAGTATTTCTTAATAATCTCCATATAAGACCAGGATCAAGAGCAGGATATAAGACATTAGACAGAATTATGAATCTAGAAGATTCAATAACGAATTTTGGAAAGATGATTAAAGATTTAGCTTTAAGATTTGGAAATCCTTCCGGCGGTAATCATAAAAAATTATATATAATACCTACTAAGATATATGATGATGGATTAGGACAACATGATTATTCAAAAAACAAATACATAGATACCGCCTCTGATAGAATTTCCATCGACGGTAAGATATGGAAATGCTGGATTCTTGATGGTAGCGAAAATGGAAAATATTTAAAAAATTTCAATAAAAAATATGTCCATGTAATCAGAGGTTTCCTTGAAGGTCAATTAACGCTCTTCATTTTTGCTATTGACGAGCAAAGCGGAGAATATATACCAGTTTGCGCTTTAAACGCAATACAAGGGGCTTTAAATCCAAATCAAGTCCATTTTAGCTCTCATAAAAGAGTTAAAACATTTCCTAAGATCGACTCGTTTGATCAAGTATTATACGATCAAAATAAAAATGAAAACATTTATGTTTTAACAGATTCGTTCAAAAAAAGTTATTATAATTTAATTACTCTTTCAGATATTAAAGATTATAATCAATTCTCTTTTATCAGAGAGTATTATTATTAAAAATTATTTTAGACTGTCAATTTGACTAAAAAGATACTTTCTAATATCTATTATTCCCTTAGTCCTAACATTTGTATTCGATCGAGGGAACCCTTGGTTAAAATAAAAAAGAAAACACTCTAATTCATTTTACAGTTTAATTTTAAAAACATTGGTGGTCAAACTACTTAGTTTTACCCTATCTTATATTATCGATACAATCAAGTAAAATTTTTAATATAGTAGTTATTAAATGTTAGGGGGAAATTTTTTATAAAACTCTACTTTCTCCTTACTAAGCTTATAAATTTAAGATTCAAATTACCAATATTGGTTATAATCTATTATCTAATGTAAAATTTAAATTAAACAAATCAAATTATCTGTGAAAAAAATGGTTGAAAAGAAAATAAAAACACATTACGATGTCGTCTGCCCATTCTGCGGAAAGGAATTCTTCGAATAAGAAATTCCCCGCAACATTATGCGACGACCTTGAAGTTGATGTGGCTGATAATTTAGTAGTTGAAGTAAGAAACGCGTGCCAAATAGGTACAAAGAAATACTTTGCATCCAATCCAGGCGAACATAGATACGAAAAACCCTTGATTAGAGAGAATGGTTCTTTTAAGGAAGTATCCTGGGATATAGCTCTTGATAAAGCTGCGGATCTTTTAGTTAAAGCTAAAAGACCTTTACTTTACGGATTTTCAAGTACGGAATGCGAAGCACAGAGCAAAGGTGTGGAATTAGCAGAGATAGTTGGTGGAATTTTAGACAATACTGCGTCTGTATGCCATGGTCCCACGATTCTTGCAGAAAGGAGACTTTTTTAGAAAATCTCCCTGTATCAAGATGTGGGCGTGCCAACATCTACTTTGGGAGAATACAAAAATAGAGCAGATTTAGTAATATTCTGGGGATGCAATCCAGTTCACGCTCATCCAAGACATCTCAGTAGGTATTCCGAATTTGTGAGAGGTTATTTTAGAAAGGATGGCCGAAATGATAGGACTATTGTAGTTATAGATCCTCGTAATACACATACCGCTCAAATTGCAGATTTATTCGTTCAAGTAAAACCAAACGAGGATTATGAATTATTGAACGCAATGAGGGCTTTGCTTAGGGGTGTTGAATTAGAAGACGAAGAAATTTCTGGAGTACCAATGGATATGATTAAAGAATTAGCGGATACAGTAAAATCCTGTAATTTTGGCGTAATCTTTTTTGGGATGGGATTAACTCAATCTCTATCACATCATCGAAATATAGACGCAGCAATCTGTTTAACAAGAGAATTGAACGATCATACAAAATTCTTAATAACTCCCATGCGAGGGCATTATAATGTCACGGGAGCAAACCAAGTGTTTACGTGGAACACGGGTTATCCCTATTCAATTGACTTTTCAAGAGGATATCCTAGATATAACCCGGGAGAATTCTCTTCAGTAGAGGTACTTTTAAAAGACCAAATCGATGTTTCGTTAATTGTTGCTTCTGATCCAGCAAGCAATTTTCCCGCGGCTGCGGTAAGGAATTTGTTTAAACATCCCTTGATAGTAATAGAACCTCACGAAACTCCTACTTCTGCAAATGCAGATATAGTTTTTCCTGCTGCTTACGCGGGAATTGAGTGTGAGGGCACTGCATATCGTATGGACAGCGTTCCTCTAAGATTAAGGAAAGTCAAAGAAGCTCCTGATAATGTGCTAACCGATAGAGAAATATTAAAAAGATTAATAGAAATAGTAAAAGAAAAAAAGGGGAAATAAAACGATGGCTGAACTTAGATTAAAATTAAAAAAGAGTCCAATTTTTCCATTAGAAGCAGAATCTATAACTCCTGACAATTTCACGGGAAAATCTGTTAACATAATTAAAAATTTAATGGTACAACATGGAAATGAAAAAGCAAAGATTGGGGATTTTTTCGACGTGAAAGGAAATAATGGAGATCTTAGCGAGTTAAAAATAATAATTGATGGAGATCTAAAGAATGTTAAACGCATTGGCGAACAGATGACTGGTGGAGAAATTGTAATAAATGGAAATGTAGGTATGCACATTGGAAATCAAATGATGGGCGGAAAAATTTTAGTAAATGGTAATGCAGACGACTGGGCGGGAGCGATGCTAAAAGGAGGAGAATTAGAAATCACGGGCGATGCCGGGAATTATGTTGGAGCAGCATATAGGGGATATTGGAAAGGTATGGTAGACGGAATAATAAAGGTTAAAGGAAAAGTAGGCGTCGAGTCAATGCTATGGGCGAGAAGTTCAAAAGCGGCAAATAAGTGGCCAACATTAATCTGTGGTGGAGCAGAATCCTTTTTGGGTATACATAATCATGGAGGAACGATAATTGTTGAAGGTGATGTTGACCGATGTGCTGGAGCAGATCAGGCTTGGGGTACCATTGTAATTAAAGGAAAAGTCTCCAGGAAGCTTCCTTCCTACATAAAAATAGGAGAGATGAACGAAATAACTCTTCCTAACGGGGACAAAATTAAAGGTAAATTTATTGAATACAGCGGAGACCATTCCGTCAAGAAAGAAACTAACGGAAGATTGTATATTGCCGCGTAAACTACTATTGTATGAATATGGATAAAAATTCTTTTTTAGAGACTTTTTTAAGTTCATTTAAATTTTTTAAAATTTTATCCATTTTATTGAATCTAGTAATTACTACATTTTTATCAATCTTCACCACCTAAAACCTCCAGAACTGAAATTTTATCGTAAAGATCTAACATAGGTTTAATATCTTGGTATTCGTAAAGTACTTTAAGTTCAAACTCATGACGAAATGTATTATTAATAGAATATAATATCTTTCCATATTTAATTACTTGAAATAAAAAACGAGGTGATCCCTCGTTCAAAATCCGTAAGTCTATTTCAATGCAACAATCTAAGTTTTCTTCGATTTTTGAACTTAATTTTGCAAAATATAAAGCAGGTGCTATAAAGTCGCGTCTTAAAATTACACCCATATCAATATCACTAAATTCAGTTTGAGTACCTTTGGCATAAGAACCATAAAGATAGGCTATTTGAATTTCATCGTAATATTTAAAAATTTTATTTACAACTGTTATTAATGTTTTAATTGATATAATTTTGTATTTAGGTCTCTTCATTTTCAATTCAAGGAATTTATATTAGCTGCTTCTAATTTTATAAGATTTTTCCAATATTTAAATTCAAGGTGCTATTTTATTCTTCTATTTTTAATTTTAATAAACTTTTGTTTAAAAGAAAATTAAATATAATCAAAATCTTATTTTTTAGTATTTTTTTTATTAAAAATAGGATTCTTAAGTAGAATATGCTTTTTAGATAAATTTTAATGAAAATCTTCTTCTTTAGAATAATGCAAATTTTATATACATGTGAAGATATAATATCTTTATAGACATTTCTATATAAAAAAAAAAAATTACTCAAATTTATAAAAGAAATTCTAGAGGCAATATATAATGAAATCTAAAGATAAATATAGAATCTTTTTTGCTTCTATTCTTCTTGGAATTTTTATATTTTGCATTATAGCAAATACGGATATTTACCAAAAGGAAAAGGACGATTCTGGAAAGGTAAAAATCGATATTGACGAAGATGAAATTAACGATCTTAATATATTTACTCCCAATGTGGGTGCAGTGTCACCAGCAGATGAAGACGACGACGACGACGACGACGACGATGACGACGACGACGATGACGATGAAGAACCAGAGGAAGAATTTAGTATATGGGGCTTATTTACAGACTATTTCACGGATTTAACGACTAATCCGATAAATTTAATTACTGAACCGTTTAATTTTATGATTACAGCAATAATTCTGGGAGCATCAACAGGAACCATGATTTTCGTTATAGCGAGGAAGAAAAAGAGGAAAAAACACAAAGCTTCTGATAAAGAAGCCGAACGAATAAGAAGAATTAGGGAAACGGAAGCATAGAAAGAATTGCCAAAAAATAATAATATCCATTTTTTTTTTAAAGAAAATTAAATTTTTAAGGTATTAAGTCAAATTTAAAAATTATGAGAGTTTTTAAGGATTGCTGAAATCCAAAATGGAATTACATTGACAAGGTATTTATTACTAATAACTCAATTTTTAACAAAAAGAATTACTAATCTTTTGGACTGCAATCAAAAATTTAAAAATAAATAGATTTTTTTTAAAAATCATTGTTTATTCATAGTAAAATTGTGTTTTGTATTTGAGGAATGAAATCTCGCGCAAAGTTGATTATTGCTGTATTTATTTCTCTTTTTATAATTATTTATTTCTTATTTCTATCAATATTTTATCTTAATAAATTTATAAATAAAATATCATTTGTTCTTATTATAGGCTTTATTGCAGTAATTATTGGTTTCTAATAATGAATTAGAGATAAAAATATAAATAATTCATTTACTTTTTTGTAAGTGGTAAAATTTTTAAATAAGGCTTATAAAGTTATATTAATTAGATTCATTTAATTAATCCATAAAATAAGCCTTTTAAAATCTCATATGTACTAAAACAATTTTTTAGAGTTTTTAAAAATCTAAAACATTAAGCTTAAAAATGATATCGAGAGACTCTTTATTAAAAAAAACAACCAATGATACTAATAAAATTAAGATCTTCAACGATGTAAATCAAAACAAAATCTTATTTGAAGATAAAACAATATTAATCTCTATAATAATCCCTTTATATAACGAGGAACGTTCAATTAAGAATGTACTTAATAGAATTCCAAATCATAATCTACGTGAAATTATTTTAATTGACGATGGATCTACTGATAACAGCGTGAAAAAAGTAGAAGAACTTAATAATATAAAAATCAAAATAATAAAACACGGTAAAAATCTAGGTTATGGTGCCGCAATATTGACGGGTTTTAAAAATACTACGGGAGATATTATAATAACGATGGACTCTGATGGGCAACATAATCCCGAAGAAATTACTCGTCTAATTTTGCCAATTATTAAGAACCAAGCGGATATCGTTTTAGGATCAAGATATTTAGGTAATTCTAATTATAAGATTCCACTTTATACTCGGATAGGAGAATTTATTGTTAAAAAATACTTATGGGCTCTTTATCGTCAAAAAATCGGGAATAATCAGAGTGGATTCAGAGCTTATTCGAAAAAAACTTCAAAATTATTTGAAAATATGATTTTTTCGAAATTTGGGTTATGTACAGAGATATTGTTTGAAGCAGCACATAATAATTTAAGGATTGCTGAAATTCCTATTACTTTAAATCAGCGAGAATTCGGATCCTCCTATGTCAATTTAGTGAAAATACTGGTTTCTATTTCATTATGTTTTCTGATTTATGGATTAAAAAAATTTAATATAAAAAAAATAGTTCCACATCAAATTTTTGATAAAAAATACAACAAGATAATAAAAAATTTAAGAAAATTCTATTGATTAAATTTTAAATTTAAAATACTTAACTTAGGGTGAAATTATGAAAATACTTATTACAGGTGGGTTGGGAGCTATTGGTAAACCAACTGTTAATGAATTAAGACGACGAGATTTTGAAGTTTGGGTATGTGACAAACATCATAATCACGATAAAAATTATTTAAAATGTGATGTCGGTGAATATCGTCAAGTAGAGCAAATGTTTCAAAAAGAAAAATTCGATTTGGTTTATCACCTCGCAGCAGAATTTGGTAGAATGAATGGAGAACATTTTTATGAAACGCTTTGGAAATCAAATGTTATTGGGACTAAAAACATTATTCAAATGCAAATTAAATATGATTTTAAGTTAGTTTTTACTAGTAGCTCAGAGATTTATGGAGATTATAACGGTCTTATGATTGAAGATGTTCCTATGAAAGTTCCAATTAGACAATTAAACGATTATGCTATGACAAAATGGGTAAATGAACAACAAATTTTGAATTCAGAAGATTTACACAATGTTGAGACAGTTAGGTTAAGATTATTTAATATATATGGGCCTGGTGAATATTATTCCAATTATAGGAGCGTGATTTGCTTATTCATATATCGAGCCCTTCATGATTTACCATATACAGTTTATTTAAATCATCATAGAAGTTCCTCGTATATTGATGATACTATAAGAACTATTTCAAATGTAACAGATCATTTTCATCCTGGAGAGGTTTATAACATATCTGGAGACGAATATCACGATATTAAAACTTTATCAGATTTGATATTAGATTATTTAGGGAAAAACGACGAGTTAGTCGAATATATTGAAGAAGAATACCATAATGTCCATAATAAAAAAGCAGATAATTCTAAAGCAAAACGAGATTTATATCATAATCCAAAAGTACCTTTAAAAGAAGGAATACAAAGGACTTTAAAGTGGCAAAAAAAGATATATAATATTGATGGGAAAGTAAAATTAAATCATATATCTAAACTTAAAGCAAAAATATCAAATAATAAAAATTAAAGAATTAATATTCTACAGAAAAAAAAAAAATTCGAAATTAACAGGAGGAAAGTTCTTCTTCTAAGAAACTAAAGAAAAAAGATCGTAGAAGATTTAGAATAGGGATAGTATGAAAGATAAGAGAAAATTACTAATAATTCAAGAAACAGATTGGATTCTTAGAGGTCCGCATCAGAATCATCACTTAATTGGAAGATTAGACCAGAGCAAATATGATATTAGAATAGTGGATTTTCCTATCATCTGGGATAAAGAAAAACGACGTGAATTTCCTTTTATTAAAAAATTTCATAATTTGAGAGTGAAAAGTAAAGTAAAACCATCAAATTTTTTGCATATATATCGTCCTCCCTTCATTAATTTCCCTTATCTTAATTTTCTTTCAATATTTCTTCAAAGATTAGTTATAAAGAGGCAAATTAAAAAATTTCACCCCGAAATAGTTATATGTTTTGGCTCTCTCTTAAATGTAAATTATGTTTACAGGAAATGCAAAAAGAATAACATACCATTCATTTACTTCCTTCTTGAAAAATATTATACAATGTTACCAAACAAATTTTTAAGAAAATTCTCAAAAGGATTGGAACATAAAGCTATTAAACGCTCTGATATAAACATAGTTTTAAATTGTGCTTTTAAGGAATATGTAGATTGCATATGTGATGATGGAATAAAGAACATTACTGTTCCGGGGGGTATTGATTTGCATCGCTATAGCCCCGATATTGAAGCTATTGACGTGAAAAAAAAATATAGGATCAAAGAAGATGATATCGTCATGTTTTTTATGGGATGGATATATAGTTTCTCCGGCATAATGGAGGTTGCACAAAAAGTCGCAGAGTCAAGTGATAACCGTCTAAAATTGATGATTGTTGGTGAAGGTGGGCTTTATAATGAATTACGAAAATTTGTTAAAAAGAATAACCTAGAAAATAGAATTATTTTGACTGGTTGGATACCTTTTGAAAAAGTACCAGAATATATTTCCATCGCTGATATATGCCTTTTGCCTGCTTATAACAATGAAGTGATGAGAGATATTGTGCCTATAAAGATGTACGAATATCTTGGAATGGGCAAGCCTGTAGTTTCGACACGATTGCCAGGAATTATGAAAGAGTTTGGAGAGGACAATGGGGTATTTTATGTCGAAAATCCTGAACAAACTCTTGAACTAGCAACAGATTTATTAGAAAAGGCTAAAAATGAAGGAAGAAAGGGTAGAAAATTTGCCGAGAAATATGATTGGAAAGAAATAAAAAAAAAATTTGAGATTGTTTTGAACAATTTACTATAGAAGAAATTTTCATTGGCACATCTGTTATTTCATTTGTATGTAAAAATTTCAAAAAAATGATATATATATTTAGAAATAATAAAAAGGATAAAAATTAAAAAATTAATTCTTATTTTATTATGAAAAATTATAACATTACATTTGTCACCACTCATTTAACAATTTTCGGAGGTGCAGGGAAATTTTTAATGGACTATGCTAACATATTTTGTGAAAAAGGTTATAAAATAACTATTGTGGCTCAAAAAATTAACCGAAATCTTTATAGCTTTAATGATAAAATTTCACTTATAGAAATCGGGGGGCCATTACCTTCAAATCCTTTTTATTGGCTTAAATTTAATAAGATAAAAAAAAGATACATTGGAGTTTTAAATAAATTGGATAATGATTTAATTATGTCCCAGCATTTTCCAACCAATTACTTTTGTTCAAAAATTAATAATAGAAACAGTTTAAAATTTGTATATTATTGTCAAGAACCTTTTCGATTATTCCATGATAAAAAATTTTACTCTAATAATTCATTTTTCTTAAAAATTGTTAGTTGGATTCTTAGGGTCTTTTTTAAAAAGTATGATTTTGAAGGTACTCTCAATGCGGATGAAATAATTAGTAATAGTAATTTTACCAAAAAACGAGTCAAAGAAGTTTATAGTAAAGATAGTTATGTGCATTATATAGGGGTTAACATTAATGAGGATACTGATAAATTTGATGAGTTCGATCTTGAGCAAAAATTAATGCTAAAAAAAAATACTCCAATAATTTTTACATTAGGATTGACGCACCATATGAAAGGTTCTAAAGAATTAATAGTAATTTTTGAAAAGATATTAAAAGAAATACCCGAGATAGTTCTTGTAATTGGAGGTTGGATAATAAAATCAAATAAAGTAATAATTAAAAAAATGATGAAGAAATTAAAAATTCCTCACGAAAACATTATCTTTTACGGATTTATCGATAATGATTCTTTACGATATTTCTACGCAAATTCAACTCTAACATTTTTTACTGCATTGGACGAACCATTTGGCTTAATCCCATTAGAATCAATGGCAAATGGTACTCCTGTTATTGCATTTAAAGAAGGAGGGCCCTCAGAAACTATTGAAGACGATAAAACGGGTTATACTGTGAATTCTAACAATCTTGATGAATTCGCTCAAAAAGCTATAAAACTTTTAAAAAACAAAAGTCTGTATGGGAAGTTTTCTAATAATTCTATAGAACATGTTAAAAAAAATTTCAGCATTGAGAAAGGATTTTCAGATTTAGAATCAATATTTATAAAAATTTTAAATTAATCATGTTTTTAAAATTAATAAGTTATATCTAGAATAAATTTAAAAGTGTTAAAATTTGTTAGAGATAAATAATACAAAAACACAAAACAAAAGGTTTAATATATTATTCATCTCAAGCCATTATAATTATTTTATTGATCATACATCTTTTAATCGAATGTATTATAATTTAATTTTTTTTCAGAACCATGAAAATTTTAATGTAATCGTTTTACAGCCCGATAGAAAACGAAAACATGAGAATATAAAATTAAAGAAAAATATAAAATGTTGTTATTTTAAAGAGATTAGCATTTTAGGAAATCTATTTCAAATTTTCACCGATTTCAATCCATATTTTATTTCAAAAGTTATTAAAATTCTTAAAATGCATCATATCGATTTAATTCATGTAGATTTTATATTTGGAATAAATATTTTGAAATTAATAACAAAAATTCCCATTTCTTATAATGCGCATAATGTTGAATACTTATTTGCAATTCAAATTGGTAAATATCATTTTAAGATACCAAAATTTTTTAGGTTCTTTTATTCAAGATATATTTACATGTTAGAGAAATTTGCTGTAAAATCTGTTAAAAATATAAACGCAATTAGTTATGTTGACCAAAAGAAATTTATGAAAATTTATGATGTCCCTGAAGAAAAAATAATTGTTAGCAATATGGGATATATAAAAGAGATTTATAATAACCCCATAATACAAAAAGAAGCAAGAAAAAGATTAAAAGTTGATCAAAATAAATTTATTGTAATATACCATGGTTTATGTTCAAACAAATCAGGTAAAGAGGCTTTAAATATTATAATAGATTATATTGCCCCTCAAATAAAAGATAAAAACATTTTATTTTTATTGGCAGGAAAAAAAATGCCTAGTTTTGATAAAAAAAAAAATATTAAATTTTTAGGCTTTGTGAAAGATATTAAAGAATTTTTATATGCTGCTGATGTTGCAATCGCTCCTATTCTTAGAGGATCTGGAATTAGAATTAAAATTTTAGAATACTTATCAGCTAATATACCTCTCATCTCAACTAAAAAAGGAGCAGAAGGGCATTTATTAAAAAATGGAGCGCATGGCTATATTGTCAAGCATCCTATAGACGATATAGTAAAAAAGATATTAGAGTTAAAAAACAATCCTGAGAAAATTAAAGAATTCAAGATTAATATTAAGAAATTATTAGAGGAAAAATATAATTGGGATGAAAATTCAAAGGTTTTGGGGAAAAAATACATAAAAATTCTCAAAAGAAAATAAAAATTGATTAATTAACACTTTAATTATATCATTACATTTACCATGTGATAATAAATTTCTTCTTTATTTAAGAATAAATTTAAAAATTAATTTCTAATCTTTTTTTAAACCCAAGTTTAATTCCATTTATTGTCCCTTTAATACCTTTAAAGAAAAAATTATAGTTAATCTTTTTTTTTCGAAAATTTATTGTGTATATAAATATTTGAATAAATTGCATAAAAAATTGCCATATTACAAGAGGAATTGAAAAATATTTAAAACAAAAAATCATTCTATTCTGAAAATAGAATTTTTTAAAAGAATTAGATAATTCTACTCTGATGTTATGGTATATTTTAGTTTTTGGGTTGCAATAAATATTCATATATCCTTTTAGAGTAGCTCTATAACATAAATCACTATCTTCACCATACATGAAATAAACATTATCTAATAATCCAATTTTTTTCAAGATTTCCATTCTTATAAAAAGAGCACATCCCACTGCAAAATCAATTTTAAATGGTTTTTTTAACGAATCCTCATCTTTCTTCATTCTATCTATAGGCTTAAATAAAGAATACGAAAATTTATTTATTTTACCACCATTTTGCCATATAATGTTTTTATTATGATAGTAACAAATTTTAGGTTGGGCAATGTGGATAAATTTATATTTCTTGAATAAATCAACCATTGATTCTAAAAATGTTGGTTCGTGGAATGTATCACAATTTAGTAGTAATATCAAATTCCCTCTTGAATTCTTAATTCCCAAATTATTTCCTCCTGTGAATCCCATATTTTTATCAGAATAAATAACTTTTATTTTATTCTTAAAAAACTCATTTAAATTGTTAGTTTTTAAAAAACTCTGAAGCCTTCTTTTATATAAATCTCCAGAATTATTATCAACAATTATTAATTCAAATTTTTTGAAATTTTGATTTTGAAGTGATTTTAAACAATTTATTGTATGATGGGAATTATTATAATTTACTAAAATGATGGATAACAATTTGACTTCACCAAAAATGCATAAATAAAATTTAAAAATCATTTCTTAAACATTATAATTCAAAATCTGTATCAATGCAATCTTTGTATTCTTAATTATAAAATTTTTTATCGATTCCTTATCGTCTTTTTTCATAATCTTTCACTAATATATTTTTTTAGAATAGTTTTATCTCTATATAAATTTACTTTACTTTTAAGAATTTATTAAAAATTAAATAAGAAGTAAAATAAAATATATTCAAGAATTTTATGTATTTATACATTTTCGGAGAATCATAAAATGAGAAAAGTTATTATTGTTACAGGAACCACTCGTAGTGGGTCAACTTTATTAGATAAAATGTTGGGCAATTCTCCTGATGGGATCTCGTTAGGAGAAATACATACAATATTTAGACCATGGCTCTCTAGACATCTTAAGAGACCTTTTTATAATAAAGAGCAACGCATTTTCTGGTCTGATATAAAACAAGGGAGCGAGAGAGAAGTATATAAAAATTTATTTAAAAAATTCGATGATGTTAATTTTTTAGTTGACTCTAGCAAAAGTGTTCTTTGGATTAGAGATCAAAATAAATACAGTGAAAGTAAAGATTATGAAATTATACCTATAATAATATTCAAAACACCATTAGAATACGCTTATTCTATGTATAAAAGGAATAATTTAAGAAATTGGGATCAAAAATGGATTAGAACACATTTATGGCTTTTTTATGTTTTAACTGATTTTTTTACGGTAAAATATCAGCAATTGGCCAAGAATCCAGCCAGTAAATTGGAAAGTATATGTGAAAAAGTTGGAATTGATTATTTCGAAGGGAAAGAAAAATTTTGGAATAGTGATAATGTACTTTATTTGTTTGGCAGTGAAAGCATCAAAAAAGCGGGGGAAATTATTTATTATGAGAAACAATATGAGCGGGAGAAACTGGATTATTTAAAAAAGAACATAAATTTCGAAAATAGGGTAATAAAATAAGTATTATCTATTCTGGAAGGATATGAAGTTGATTCAAACAATGAAATCGACAATTCTATTGTTAAATTAAAAAAGGAAAAAAATTTTATAAAAGAATTTAAGTTTCGTCATTTAGTAGAAATGAATTTATCCACAACTCCCTACTATGGGGTCAATCGATTTACGCGTAAGATCTTGGATATATTATCAAAATTCAAAAAATAAAATTTTTCAACGAAAATAATAAAATTAAATTAATTACAATGTAATGAGCTCTCGCATTGTTAGTAAATATAGAGAGTTTACCTGCACCTTAATATTGACCAATGATGTCCCGTAAAAAATGCTTTGCATATGTGTTCCTATAGTTGGAATAGGACTCCATATTTTCCATCGTCTTCCAAATAATATTTGTTTCCAGCCATATTTCCATGCTTTATAAAAATTTATAATAAAAGAAAAATTTAACTAAAAATAAATGAGACATAAAAGATTTTAATTTCGAATAAATAGACTAAATGTTAAGTTTTTTGTATATTTAAGTAACTACTTCATTCTCTAAAAACCATTCTACTTTTCCCGAAAATTGCGTGTTTAACCTCCCAAGCACTCGTTCCTTCTTTAGAAGGTTATTACCGGATTCAAAAG
>JAUWBH010000115.1 GCA_030605085.1 Promethearchaeota archaeon
TCTACTTTTAATATTTTTATTAACTTTTTAGAATAATAGATGTTGTTAATATCTCTAATATCTGTTACCCAATGCATACCAATTGTAGGATAAGAACTAGCAAATTTTCCAGTGAACTTTAAATTCACATAATCCTGGGGTTCTAAAAACTTAAATACCTTATTATAGATATCCAATCTTTCATTTTTCAACCAAAGAATATGGGCAGTCGGATCTTTACCAGATCTAGTAGGTCCACCCCCTGTTCTTTTAATCCAGGCAAGAGCTTTTCTTAAAGAATATCCTGAAACTTTTATTAGATTCCTATTAAGTTTTTTAATATATGGTGCTCCACGGGAGTCCATCCAAATTATTGCGTTCATTAAATGATTTCCCTCCTTATCAAGTGGAACTGTGCCTCCCCATTGGCTTGTATTTGAAATAGCAACGATATCTTCTACTGGTACATCACCCTTATCGATAATCTTCTTAGATGTATTTAATATAGCATTCCACCAATCATTAGGGTCTTGTTCGGCGCCGCCGCCCTCGTATAAATATAATGGCACCTTCTCAAAAACCCAATCTATAACTTCGCCGTAGATTGATACTATTGCTGTTTTAATTCCAGTTGTGCCGTGGTCTATAGCCAAAATATACTTTTTTTTTGAATCAGACATAAATATCAAAAAATCAAAAAAATAAAATTTAATTTAAATTATTATTCTTTATTGAGACGTCGATACATTTTTTTTGTAATGTCATAAATATTTATGTATTCTTTGAAAAGTTTATCGTAGGTATCTCTATTTTCTGGATTTGGTTTAAATACATTTGAAATTTCAATATGTTTTGCGATGTGATCCCATTTGATATATCCTAGACCGACAGATGCTATATATGCTGCCCCTCGAGCATTTGCTTGAATTGGATCTTTTACTTGCTTTATCTTCCTATTAAGGATATCAGCGAAAATCTGGCACCAAATATTACTCTGAGCTCCGCCACCTATAATATTGAGTTCAGGCATAATAAAATCTCCTTTTTTCATTCCAGGTTTCTCTTTTTTCACCCATTTACTTATGAACTTCTCTACGTACATAAACAGCCATCTTACATTATAAGCAACGCCTTCAAAAATTGCTCTTATTATGTGTTCACGAGTTGTATCCAAAGAAAGATTATATAATCCTCCACGAATAGTATGGTCTTCAACTGGTTCTCTTTCACCATAAAGCCATGGTGTGAAGATTAGATTATTCGAACCTGCTGGAGTTTTTTCTACTATTTTATCAAAAATTTTGTATACATCTGGTACAGCTTCCTCCGCTAAAAGCTCGTCCTTGTGATATAGGATATTATCTCTCAGAAATGATAAGCATCCTCCCGCCATTTCCTGTGCATTAGTTAAAAAATACTTTCCGGGAATCGCAGAAGGAAGACTAGCCATATTATGGAAAATGTCTGTTTTTTTGTAAGGTACATGACAGAGTAGCCAATCAGAAGTACCAATATAAATATGTCCTTCATAATCTCTTATAGCACCCGAACCAATCGTGGCAGAATGTAAATCTGGTGCGCCCATGATAACTTTTGTGTCTTTGTTTAATCCTAAAGTATCTGCCACCTCTTTTGTTATTGACCCTAAAATATCCGTTGAATTTTTTAATTCGGGAAATTTATTAGGATCTACTTTTAACATTTTTAATAATTTTTTAGAATACTTGATATTGTTAATATCTCTGACATCAGTTATCCAATGCATATGAATCGAAGCGTACGATGCAGCAAATTTCCCAATAAATTTTAAATTAATATAATCTTGAGGTTCTAAAAACATATAGGTCTTATTATAAATATCTGGTCTTTCATTTTTCAACCAAAGAATATGGCCAGTCGGATCTTTACCAGATAAGGTTGGTGCTCCGCCAGTTCTTTTAATCCATGTAAGAACCTTTCTTAAAGAATATCCTGAAACTTGTATTAAGCTTTTATGTAGCTTTTCAATATAGGGCGCTCCGCGAAAATCCATCCATATTATAGCATTCATTAAATGATTACCATCTTTATCTAACGCAACTGTACCATCCCATTGACTCGTATTACAGACTCCGACAATATCTTCAACGGGTACACACCCGGTATCGATAACTTTTTTGGCAGTTTTTAGTATAGCATTCCACCAATCATCAGGGTCTTGTTCGGCGCCGCCACCCTTAAATATATGTAGGGGTACTTCTTGGAAAGCCCATTCAAGAACCTCGCCATGAGTAGATATGATGGCAGATTTAGGGCCTCCAGTGCCGTGGTCTATCGCCAAAATAAATTTTTTTTCTGAAACAACCATAATTAATACTTATCCAAGCTTACTTAAATAAGTTAAATTTTTAAAAATTTGAAGGATTTTAAAAAAGTGCACATACCATTTTTTATTGTTTTTACCCATGAATTTATCTTAATCACATTTTTCTTCTTACAAGAAGCCCCAAGTTCTAATGAAGGTTCTTTTATACTACCGGGGGATTATTTTATAGAAGGCAATTGAAATAGGAACATTAAGACCCCTTCCATTTATTTCTAGAATTAATATATATTGAAATCGGCTTATATTGAACTAAGATAACTCAAAGTTTTAATTAGAAATTATATTTTTTCTTATTAATTTAATTAAAGAGTTCTTCAAATAATTATGTTAACAGATGAAATAAAACAATCGATAAATCATGAAATCGAACAATTTATTTTAGATCATGGTGCTGTTAAGGTAGGTTTTGCAAATAAAGAAACTTTAGTGGGGGGACCACCGAGTACGGATATTACTTATCTTTTACCAGAAGCAGAGACAGTAATATGTTTTGCCGTGCCATTAGATAAAGAAAAAGTTCGTGCATTTTTAAGAAAAGATTTACCTAATAGTAGAGTGGAACATGAAAAAGACAATGTCGGAGGTTATTTAAAAACAATTAGTATCGCAAAAAAAGCTGCGAATTTTCTAAAAGAAAAAGGTTATAAAGCCACAGAAATCATTTCAAACTTCGCATATCGTCAAGAAATAAAAGGATGGAGATTAACATTACCTCCTGTTATGTCTCTTAGATATATAGCTGTCCGTTCAGGAGTTGGGTCATTTGGATGGTCAGGTAATGTTGGTTTAAAAGGATACGGTGCTGCGATTCTTTTGGGTGGTTTAGTAACTTCAGCAAAACTTAAGCCTACAGAACCAATACCTCCAGAAGAATCTTTTTGTAATAACTGCAAATTATGTACAAAAGTCTGTGCGTTTCGAATGTTTAGCGATGAAGAAGAAGAGCAGGTGACTCTTGGGGGTCAAACTTTTAACTTTTCTAAAAGATGTAATGTACTCAGATGTTACATTGTTTGTGGAGGCCGATCTGGTCTAGATAAGACAGGAAAATGGTCAACATGGTCTCCATATCGCCATCCTTACCCAAAAGATGATAAAGAATTATACAACACTTTTGTGAGAGCATTCTTTAGAACTTCAAAATTTTATATGGAGTTGAAAAATAGGGATTTTGTAAAATCGCAGACTGAACAAGATAATAACCTCAAAGAAGCCTTATCTGGAAAAAAAGACACCATTGAAGCACTTCTTAATTTATATCTCACTTGCGGAAATTGCCAACTTATATGCTGGGGAGATCCAAAAGAAACTAAGGAAAATTATAACATCCTCATCAATTCAGGATGTGCGATTCTAGATGATAACAATAAAATAAACATTGTTTCACATGAAGAAGCTGAAAGAAAGAGGCCTCTGGAACCGTTAAAAGAATTGTCTAAAGAACAAAAGAAGTTTCTTGCTGTAGTTAAAACGTACTTAGAAAACACCTAATTATTTAGATTTGACATAAACCATAAAAATTAGTTGTTTATAATCTTTATTTTTTGAAAACATTTTAACGATTTTATTTAATTTTGGAAAGTGAAATGTTCACATCCTTAATAATTCAACATCCTAAGGTTAAAATTACTAAAATTATAAGTATTATTAGTACATAAATTGGTTAATAATAAGCCAATTAACAGGGTAATACTAATACTCATTAAAATAATTATAAATCATATAAGGTGATTAAATGGAAGAAAGTAGTAAAAAAGAAATCAATTTACTTTATTTGGCAGCGAAGCTATACATTTGTTCACATGTTATATTGTTTGGATTTTATATAACGGGATGGCTTTGGTATGCTTTTTTGCTTACGGGGGGTCCTGTTCCCGTAGATTTTAATAGGTATAACGAGTTAATAGCAGAATTTGTTTGGATCAATATTTCCTTTGTATTGTTAATAATTAGTTCTATTTATATTCTTAAAATGAAATTTAATAGGCGTTGCTCCTATTAGAAATATTTTAATTCTTAAAGTTCCCTACCAAATCGATTATTATTTTAAAATATTGTAAGGTTATAGAACTACAAAATACAGATTTTATGAATTATAATTTATAAAAAACATTTTAATAAATTATTTTTTATTCCTTTATTAAAATAAAGATAATTTTGTAGTGATTGCTATTATTAGGAATCTTTTTATTATAAAGCATGGAATACCATTGCTAAAACTAAACTTTGGGGAGTGTCATTCCTTAACTTCGGATGATTATCTGATATCTGGATTTGTCAGTGCCCTTGACACTTTTTCTAACGAGATTTCAGGATCTACTCTAAGGTCAATTAATTTTGATAACTATATCTTTCATTTTTTTAAAGAACAGAACGACAATATATGTTGTATTTTTTTATCGCAGACACAAATGAAGATCCCAAAAAAATTAATTTCAAAATAAAAAAAATCGCCTCCTTATTCAATGAGATGTATTCGGAATTTCTTCAAGATTTCACTGGAGAAGTATCTCGTTTTAATGATTTTAAAGATGTATTAATCGATATGAATCTGGCTCAGAGAAATTGTGGAGGTCGTCCAGAATGCGAGGGATGCCCCAATAGTGATAAAACAAATATAGTTCTCAATAATTTTAAAGAAGATAAAAAGGGATTCCTTAATCGTTTAAAATCATTGTTTAAAAAATCTAAAAATATTAAAATCTAATAATCGAGTTTAATCGTTTTAATATGCCTAAATCCCCCTATTTCCTAATATTAGCTCCTACGCCACCCTTCTTTACTTTCTAAGTAATCCAAAATACTCTGTTTTATTTTTTGAGCTGGCATTATGTATCGTCTCGTGTTCGCAAAGTCTAAAGCATCGTTCCAGTTCCATTCTGGATGTTCAATTAATAGTTGCCCTACAATAATTCCACCGCTCCTAGAAACTCCCGCGGCACAATGAACTAGTACTTTTCCTTCCTTCATATGTTCGTCGATAAATGCAAAGATCTTACCTAAAATCTCGTGAGGTATATAAATTTGGTCTTTAAAACCAGCGTGTAAAAATGCAAATCGAGGTCGAGGGTCGTATAATTCGAGCGGCATTAAATTAACAATAGCCGTAATTCCAAAATCTGCCGCTTCGTCCATATTTTGCTCAGAGATGAGGCCAGCAATAAAGAGTTTATCGTGTATTTTGTAGAATGTTTTAAAAAATTTTTTACGTTCGCTCATTCAAATCGTTATTTCATTTCAATTTAAAAGTATAAATAATTTAAAACTTAAAACATATTTGTAATTTATCTACTAACAGAGAATTGGTTAAAATGAACGCAAAAGTAAATAATAATATTCAAAACGAAGCAGACGAGTTTCTTCACCAACCAAGTGAGATTTTAAAATGGCGTGAAGCATATTATTTTAATTGGGTTGACTTAGAAAATAAAATTGCAGGATGTTCCACAATTGGAATATTACCGAACGAAAACCGACGAGAAATGTTTTTTTTCCTTTTTTTAGACAATAAAAGAATAATTTACTACAGGGAACCTCCTCTTTTAAAGTATGAGGACGACATCAATGTTATGTTGCGAGATAAAAGGCTTGCCTACAAGCTAATCAAACCCTTACAAACTTGGGAAATAATTTATAAATGTAATAAATTCGAATTTAAAATAAATTTTGATACGCGATTTGGCACGTACTATTTTAAAAAAGATTTCTCGGTTGCTTGGGACACGCATTTCGAATCCTCAGGAATAATTAAAGGCAATATAAAATATAGAGATGGTAAAGCAAGAGAAATAAACGGTTTTGGTCAAAGAGATAAAAGCTGGGGAATTAGAGATTGGCATGGGGTTGATCATTGGATCGCAGGTCAGTTCCAATTCAAAGATTGGAATTGTGGTCTAAGAAAGGATTTTTTTAACGATAGAATAGATGTCTCCGGCTATATTGCCTCTGAAGGTGGAATTGTTCCTGTTTCTGAGGTAGATATCGATATCATTGACGATGACGATAAGTTAAAAACTCCCCTTATGACTACTTACCGTATAACTGACGCCGAAGGAAAGTCATACAATATTGAAGCAAGACCAATAGAAAAAAACTCAATTTTCCGATTCACAAGACAATTTCCCGACGGATATACTGAATTGTTCGAAGAAATGGTTATCATGAAAAATTTGGATACGGGTGAAATTGGATCGGGGATGTCAGAACATTTAAGAACTGTGAAATGGGATTTAACAACATAGACATTATTCAATCCTGACACCTTGTTCTTTGAGCGCCTTCTGGACTTTCGAGATATTAACCTGCCTGCACGATACATTGTCCTTGATAGACACGGCAGCGGCTACTCCCGCACCTTGACCTGTGACCGTACAGCACACCATCTGGCGGGTGGCAGCGTGAGATATTTTATCTCCGGCAACACAGCGACCGGCCACGAGAAGGTTTTCCACCTTTTGTGGAAGTATAATACCATATGGAACATGGAAGTACCTTCCTGTGGTTGGTAGGATCGCGATACCGTAGCCATCTATAAATTCCGGACAGATACCTACAGAGTCATCGAATCGAGCCTCGTTTTTCACATCGTACTCGGTGATGTTGTATTCGCCAATTATCTTTCTCGATTCTCTCGTACCCAACGATGCGCCAATTGTTCTGAGCCTTGCCTTTTTAAAACCCGGAGTGTACTTTTTCAAGGCTTCAACGGCCCACATTACCCGCTTTCTGCCTTCAATTTCTGCTTTTGTAAGATCCCATACGTCTGTGCAGTCTATATCTGCCATATGGATCCCATTGAAGGATGTAATCTCTCCCGCATCAGTATAATTGCCCCAAAGGCATCTTATATTGACATCCTCATGTATCTCACCAGCTTCCTTGGCCTTGTTAAACGGTTCCACCAAATGGGTGCTGAACTTCTTTTCTTCCTTACCTGATGTTTTACTCCAATCTCCAATACTGCCGCGATTTAGATATACGTACATGAGAAATTTACCGATATTGATACCGCTACAGCCGAAGTTTACCGTAACCCCCATCAATTCATTCTTCGGGTTTTTTCGATATGGAGCGCCTGCATAGTAGGCTATATCAGCATCTCCTGTGGCATCAATTATCCGTTTAGCCAGAATTGCTTGCCTTCCGGACTTGCTCTCTGTAACGACGCCATTGATTGTATTGCCATCCATGATTACATTCACGGCGGAGCAATGCAAAACAGGCATAATATCAGCTTCTTGAACCAGTGTGTCAGCCACATATTTGAACATTTCTGTATTCAGAATTTCATAGGTTGGTTCCCCGTTTACCATCAATCCTTCTTGTTCAAGAACTTCTACCATTTCTTTATTCCGGATCTTACCGAATACATTTATGCTACCCCCCATCTCTTTTGCCCTACGTTCAAACTCAACACCGATTCCACCTGCCTCTACTGTTTTTGCGTAACGATACCAAGCAATGGCTCCAATCATGACCTGCGTTATTACACCTCCAAAACAACCATATCGCTCTACTAGCATGGTATCAACACCTTCTCTTGCTACTGCCAGCGCGGCGGAGAGGCCAGCAGGTCCGCCCCCTATGACCAAGACATCAGTTTCCGCCATAATAGGGATTGTCCTTGAAGGTTCTTCAATATATTTCACGATTTATTCCCTCTATATATAGAATTTTAAAAAGAAATTTGCATTTATTTTTTTATTAATACCGAACCCGTATAACCATTAATAGCCACAATTTGCCCCGTTTTAAAGAGTTGACAAGCGTTAGGTATATTAGTAACAGCCGGGATGCCGTATTCGCGCGAAACAACAGCGCCGTGTGAAAGGACGCCCCCTGTTTCGGTAATCAAACCTCCTATTTTCGAAAAGATAGGCGTCCAGCCGGGGTCTGTCTTAGAAACAACAAGCACCTCTCCCGTTAGAACGCTTGGAATTTCTTCAATCTTATTAAGGACGCGTATTTTTGCAGTTATAATTCCTTGACTAGCAGGTATCCCTTGAAATGAAGAACTATCTTCAGTATATTGAAATATATCGTCGAATTCGCGGGATCCATGTATAAATTTAGGCGGAACGGTATATTCATACTTGAAAAATTCGTCTTTCCGTTTTTTAATTAAAGAAGAGATCTCAAACTCACCTTTTCCAACGCCAATTTGCTTTATCTCTTTTTTATGTAAGAAGAAGATATCTGTTGGTTCTTTTAATATTCCACTTCGCTCTAAAGTTTTGCCAATTTCTAAATAAACTTTCCTATTTCTAGTGAACCATTTATCAATGTTAAACCGTTGATCTTCTCGAAATACGATATATTGTCGGCTATAACTTAAAATTTTTGAAAAAATCATCCATTTTACGAATCCGAATAGTTGGCTTCTAATCTTTGTTTCTACTAATTTTTCAATTTTGTCTCTTTGTCTTGATTCTTTTTCTTTTAACTTTTCAAAATCGCGCTCTTCACCTTGTATCAGCGATTTTAAAATATCGAATACATATCGAGGAGCCTCGTTCCACCTTGGATAAAACGCTTCTCTTGAAAAACCACGATCCCCATATTTCTCGAGAAAAGTCTTAAATTCTCCGAAAAAACTTTGTATTTTTGAATTTTCGTTCGATGACAGAATACTATATAGTTCTTCTGACTTGTTATCGAGAATTAATGATTTTAATTCGGGCGTTTTTTGTATAATTGAAGCTAAGTGATGTATTCTTTCGTTTGTTTCAGTTAATTTATGTTCTAAACCTGATATTAAAACGGGATAAACTCGTGTGGATTCTTCCTTTCCAAGGAATTTAGTAAGTAAATATTGGATCATTAAATTCATGCCGATATTATGGACTGGTATTCCGTAACGAATAAGACGAAAATGCCGAATCATTGTTCTATCCAAATCTTCAGCCAACTTAATAAGAGCTTCTAAATTATCGGTTCCAGTTAAGCTTTTTAATTGCGAATCAAAAGTATCGCAGTATGGTATGAATACTTCTTCGCTCCATTCGTAATATTTGTCTGCGGTTTTATTTATTGACCCATCGGGATCGAGAGATTTGATGCGTAATTCTGAAACTAAACGTTTAAATAGCTTAAAAGGAAGGTTTTTTATAGTCTCTTTCCCGTATGGTCCAGTTCCATCAGGAAAATAGTTCAATAAATCCTCATTTCGATAATTTTTAGGAATCTCGTATATTACTTTGTTTTTTAACACATCCAAGTTGAAATAAACGTGTCCATTGTACAATTTCAATAATTTTTTTTCCATTCGCTTATAACCCATTATACTATTAAGTTCAATGTTTACAACTATGGTTATTGGGTCTCCTAATATATCAAAAAATAATGGCGTAACAGGGTCGTTCCAATAGTCGTCGCTATACCCACGAGTCCAAAATGTTTCTTCCATAGCAGTGAAGGATTTTAGCGTAGTAATAGGTCTAGATTGGAGGAGATAGATTTTATTGCTTTGGTCGATTGCCCATTCTATATCTTGAGGAACCTTAAATGATCTTTCTATTTGAGACCCGATTTGAGAGAGTTTGATTATTTGTAGATCTGTAAGAGAAGATTGCTTAGTCTCTTGTTCTGAAAGTTCAACAAGTTCGAGACCACTCTCCGTTTCAGATGATTTTGGATAAGCTGTAATACTTTTTTTTCCTATTTGCTTATTTAGGATTTTAAATGGTTCCTTTCCATGGCGTTTTTCTTTTTGGACCACGAAATTATCCGGACTACTCTGTCCTGATACGATTGATTCACCTAATCCAAAATTAGACTCGATTACCAATTCATTTTTTTTCGACGAAACGGGATTTATTGTGAATAACACTCCGGAACACTTTGCTGGGACCATTTCTTGCACGATTACCGCCAGTTTTACATCGCTATGGGGTATATTGTTTTCATACCTATAAGCAATAGCTCTGCTCGTCCAGACTGACGCATAACAATTAATAATATTTTGGAGTATGTGACTAAGAGTTTTTAAACTTAGAAATGTATCATATTGACCTGCAAAAGAGGCAGTTAATAAATCCTCTGCAATTGCAGAAGACCGTACAGAAACTTCCTTCTTACGCAACTTATCGTATTCTGATTTAACTTCTTCAGCTAAATCTGTCGAAATAGGCCTTTTCTTAATTGCTTCTTGGATTTTTTTAGCAGCATTTTCAATGGTTTCGTATTTTTCGTAATCTATCTCTGCTAACGAGTCTTGGATTAACTTGTTAAGGTTATTATCTGTAAGAAAGAGCGAATAAGCTGCGGTGGTAATAACAAATCCTTTAGGTACAGTAAAGTCATTTTGTATTAATTTTCCGAGATTTGCTGCCTTGCTCCCAATCTTTTTTATATCTTTTTTAGTGATACTTTCTAAATTTAAGATTAAAGGTTCAGTTATATTCACATTCCCTATCTAATTTTTTTAATTTAATATCATCATTAATTTTTTTTAATTTGTTAAAAATTATGAAAGAATTTTATTAAAATTTATTTAATTTGTGTTGTAGTCTTACGTTTATTTATTAAGGTTTTTATAAATCAGGGGTCTCAGTTAGTTTAAAACTCGTGAATAACCTAGTAAAACTAATAAAGTCAAAAAAGGAGAGATGAATCAACAAAAAGAGTTCTTTGTAAAATTGCATTGGAATACTAATATTACTTTCTGAGGAGCTCCCTCATTTGTGGAAAAAGCCTCTCGTATCGAGAGTGGGAAACTATGGCTGAAAACCCATGTCTTATAGGACATGGATTCTTTTCAGAAGAACAAAGTAGTCGGGAATGGTGTGAACACCTACTCGATAGGGGCTACTGGTTTTAGCCCTCATGAATAAGGCACACAGATGCACCCTTCATGTAAACAATTTTTATTAAATAATTTTAATATTCTTTAATAATTTTAATGAAATTGATAACCTCAATGTTCTATTGTACATTTATTTCTTAAAAATTTTTTTCCTATTTGAGTATCTCTTAAAAAATTGATAAAGATTACTCGTTAAATTTTAAGGAAACTTTTTACAAAAAAGAGAAAGAATGCCAATGATTTAAAGCAAAAATAAAACGAATGTTAGAGGTGCTATCTTGTGCTTAAAACCTGTATCCAAGAACACCCCGATTTTAATCACCCTGATTAAAGTCCATAGATATCGTTATCTTCCGGATTATCAAATTTTATTAAAGGTTTGTATGGTATCTCGCTTAATTTATCTATTTCTTCAATTATTCTTTTGGCTTTTTCAGGGTTTAATAATGGTACTTCCGAAGCTAATTGCACTAATTTTTCAAAATCTTGGTTTGCTAACATCACGCAATAATCAAGCGTTTCTTGTTGTGAGGGTTTTCTACCTAATCTGAGAGTTAATTTAGCTTGAAGTTGTTCAAGTGCTTTTTTATTTTTAATTTTTACGATGGGCATATTAGTTTACCTTTGTATACTTGAATAATATATGTATAAAAGTATACAATTTTATAATTTAGCATTTTTTTCGTAGTTATTTTGAAATTTCTATATCTATGATATAAATTTTGCTTTATTAATGGTTAACTTATTCATTGATTATATTCATTGGTTAAGTCATTTATTTTTTTAAAAATTGATAAAGATTTCTCGCTAAATTTTAAGGAACCTTTTTACAAAAACGAGAAAGATACTTATGATTTAAAACGAGATAAGTTTATCGAAGGCTGTCAAAATCTCTTGCTCCTACGATGAATTAAATAGTGAATTTAATTTTTTTTCTTCAAGTAATAGTTGTTTGAGATCGATAGCATCGTTTTCTGCTTCGGAATAAGTTCCATTTTTTGCCTTTTCTAAAAACATTGATGCCTTAGTTTCGTTCCATCTTTTCAATATTTTATTTATATACTCTTGAATATTTCTTAATTTATAGCTAATTAATTCCTCAGCAATATCTTTGTCTATGTATACTTTCATTTTTCTTCAATATTTTAACTATAATTCTTTTATTTAAATTTTGCTTTATTAGTGGTTAAAATATTCATTGATTATATTCATTGGTTAACATATTCATTGGTTTTTAAAAAATGTATTTTATCTATAGGTATAACATTGGAATACCAATGATTTAAAGCAAGAATAAAACGAATGTTAAAGGTGCTATCTTGTGCTTTGGATAAACAGTCTTTCTTTCTTCTGCTCTTTTTCCCATTTTTTACGTTCAGAGCGCAGTTTGAATAAGTCTATGTCCTTATAAATAATGCCTTCTTCTTTTGGTGGTATGGTTCTTTCGACGCGCTCTTTTTCTGAAGTATATATAAGAGAATCACCGAATTCTGCGATGTTAGTAAAAAAACAGTATGCGTAGATGGATCTACGGGCGTCAAAGTGGGCGGCTTTAAAGTCCGCCGTTACTGGGGTGAAAGCGGGATTTAAGATAATATCCACTGGGGGCTCAAAGTTTTTTAGCTCCACCCTTAGATCCATATCAAGGAAATCTCGGCAGATGGCAATTGCGATTCTTCCGTACTCCGTGTTGCAAATAATGGTTTTTCGTGGGAGGGCTCCAACCTCTATTCCCTCCTTGAATCTTTTTCCCCCTATATTAATAATGGCGGGAATATGCTTCTCTTGTTCCCATAGGATGCCATCGGGTCCAATGACCACGCTGATATTTCGTCTCGTTTCTTGGTCGTGGTGAGAGCCAGGAATGATATACATCTCGTATATTTTAGCAAGGTCAGAAATATCTTGTAGAAGTTCGAAATAATTGAGATCGATCGTCATTTCTGGAAAGAGCAAGATGTTGACTCCGTTGTCGTGAGCTTCTTCAATCACGCTTTTTACCTTAGACCTAACAAATTCTACTTTATCTTTCCTAAGACCCATAAGACCCGTTGTTTTCATTTCGAAAAATCCGTCTAGAATGTTACCCGTCTGCGATGCGCTGATTTGGGCAATGGCGACTCGGCATTCTCTTTTTTGAACTTTGGCGTACTCCTTAAATAAATCCTTGTATCGTAATTCGTATTTCTTTTTTACTCCTCTTTCTTCTATGACTCGTCTTTCTTCTTCTGTGAATTGGCGTATTTCACCTAATCTGGGAGATTGACTGGTTTCTAAAGAGCATGCTGGAGCGACGATACCTACGGTGCTGCTAGAAATAGTAGGTTTTGTAATTGAGTTTAAGGCTGAAAACATTATTTTTTCTTCCTTCTCTACCATGTCTAAGCGTTCCAAGACTTCATTTTTTTTGTGAATATTACCGGCTTTTTCAAAGAGCTCGGCTGAAGATCTCAGATATTCAGAGCCAATTCCAAGGAACTCTTTTCTTTGTTCAAGTTCCGATTCCTTGTCCGCTCTAATTAGATGCCACGCAGCGTCAAAATAAGTTGAGGTTGCCAGTGCCCAGTCTGCACCGCTTACAAACCCTCCTTTTCGATACGATGTTGCGGCTTTTCTTAAATTTTCTCGAATTTTTGAGTATAACTCTGTTTTAATGTTTATATCAGATTCCTCGTCAAAGATACATCCGCTTTCTAAAGCTTGACAAAAAGATGCGTTGCCCGATGCCAAAAATTTCAATTTACTGTCGAGAAAAAGTCTACTTGTTTTTACAAATAGGTTTGCTGCTTCCGCGAATCTTTCAGGGTCTTTGTACTTTTCTGCAAGCTCCATGGTTTCCCAAGCTCTACAAAGAAAATATACTGCCTCAAGTTCCCCTCGTTCTCGCTCTACTTTAAAAAAATTGCATACGTATCGGAACTCAGCCGCAGCAGACGCAAATAATTCAGCTGCTTCTATGTGTTCTCCTTGTTTTGCTAAGATTCTAGCTTTTTCAACATTTAACCTGGCAGCACAATACTTAATCCTTAACTTGGCTACTTTTTTGAGCTTATCGATCCTTTCAAGAGTAAACTTGTTTTTAGATCGTTTTGAACTATCTTCCATTGATTTTATCGCGTTATTAAAAGCGTTTTTAGTCGTTTCGTATTGCTCAATAGCTTTTTCGTGCTTTTCAAGCTTGCAGAGTCGTTCGGCTTCCTCCTGAGACGCCCACGCGTTATAATACGATGCTTCGTAATTGAAGTTTTTCAGATTTTTAAGAATATCAACCGCATTTTGGTAGCTTTCTTGCGCTTTTAAATGGTTTTCCCTTTTATGATATGCCTTTGCACTTTCAATTAAGTTCCAAGCATTCGCATAGTTCATTTTTTCATTCACCCGCTTTTTTAGAAGTTTGTATTCGATATTTTTCAACGATTCCGCGTAGGTATTTTGAGCCTTCTCGTAATATTTTGCTGAAGCGGTGTGATTGCCTAAACGATTCTCTATACGTGCTACATATTCGAAAGCCGCCGCCGCGTATGAAATATATCCTCTTTCAAGACTTATCTTGTTAACATTGAGTATTACTTCTTTAGCTTTAATAAACATATCGTTATTTGTCGTTAAAACACCAAGCTCTTCATAAAGAAGCCCTAACCTCAATTGGAAAGTTATGATACCCGTTCTCGATCCTATGGGGTGTTTATTTAATTCTCTAGATGCATCGATGGCAGTTGATAACATTTTAATTCTTTCTTCTTCGCTCTCAGCAATGTCAGCAAGAGTTTTGTACGCTTTATATACGGAGGAATAACCGGCAGCTCGACCCCACCCTCCTTCGTATTTTTCACCAATTTCACTGGCTTGATTTGCGTACTCAAGCATTTTCTTGACAAAATCACTCTGTTCATGTTTATCTGTTGCAAGAGCAGCTAATTGTGAATAAGACCAAGTTAAAGTTTGATTTATCTGCGCAATATAGGGTCCGAAGGCACATCGCTTTAAAGCCTTAAGACCGTGTTCGATCCCTTGTTTAGCGTATGATTTCCTCTGAGCGGGCGTAAAAAAACTCATTTGAGCAAAACCAGAATAATATATAGCAAAAGTAAAGTTCGAACGAATTATAATTCGTTCAAAATCTCTATAAATTGTTCCTAACTCTACGATTTCATTAAGGTCGTTAATAATTCTCTTCTGGAGGTAATTGATTTTTCCGCCATATTGGGCAAACCAAATTAATGCATTTAAGATAATTGTTATCAAACTCTTGTCCTTAGTTTTTCTAACGAATTCCAAAGACTTTTCAAACAATTCTATCCCTTTATCAAAATATTTTCTCTGCTCTATATCATCTTCAATATAGATATATGCAAATGCACAATAACCTAAACCAGCAGCTCCATAAACCAATCCAAGGATTCTGAAGTCGCTACAATCCTTTACAATATTTAGACTTTCTTCACATTTCAGCAGGTAGTTCCTACCCTCTACATATTGATCTTGCTTATTATCTTTTATCTGGCTCGAGTCAATAATTAGATATGCTTCATTATAAATTATTTCGGCGAGCATTTGATTGTTTTCAACATCTTTTGAAAGTTTCCAAGCCTTATTTGCAATTTCTATGCCTTTTTGGCAAAATTCTTCAATCTCCTTCGGATCTATGCTAAGTAACACTAGGTTAACCGAGACCATTACTACCCAACTTAATGACCGTACACATTTATCTTGATAATTCTCCTTAGAATAAAGCTCGCTTGCCTCAAGGAATAGCTCTAATGATTGACTGAACGCTTTTTTTGATTCTATCTCTGAACTTGTATTCATACCTCTAACAAGAAACTCGAGTGCATTGCATTCCAGCTCCTCAGGTTTGTTTCCACTCTGTTTATAGAGATTGGTAGCATCTTCAAAAGCATTAATACTATTCTTTAACAGTTCTCCGCGCTCTTCTATGGTATCAACCGTATCTGCTCCCCGATTACAAGCCATACCGAGCTTATAGTAGATCTCCGCCGCTTTTTTAATACTTTTTTCGTTTAAAAAAGAGTTTACGACCTTCTCGTACAGCGTAGCGGCTTGTACCCAATTGTAAGCTTTTTCCTCAAGTTCCGCCCTTTTTAATAACTCCTCTACTTCTTCCGATTGCATTGTCCTGCGTTTATTACTGCAATTTTTTCTTTTTTTTCGACCTTAAGTTTCTTATGTTAATTTTAAGAACGATTAATAATTGGTTGTTTTAATTAAAATATTTTGCTTTTAATGTATTTTACCTATAGTTTTAAACAATAACCTTATTTTTTGATCGAAAGCTTATACAATTATTCTATAAATATTAAATTAATTTTTCAAATTTTTAGAAATAAGAATTGTTGAAATATAATGACTCTTAGTTATGAAGTGATTAGAGCTAAAATTGAAACTATTGTTAATCAGCCGATTAGAAAATTTAAACCTGAAGAGTTAAAAGGAATAATCGAGCGTTATCATAAAAATCATCCCAAATCTAAAGAAGCTTATGAACGAGCACGCAAAATTATTCCCGGCGGGGTCGAGCATAATCTTGCTTTCAATTTTCCTTTTCCATTGGCAAGTAAAAGAGTGTACGATTGCTATATGGAAACGGTAGATGATGTCAAATTAACCGATTATCTAATGTGTGGCGGTCCAATTATCTTGGGACATAATTATCCTCCTTTAATTGAAAAAGTTGTAGAGGTAATTAAGGAAGTTGGTCCTTGTCATGGAATTACTAGTGAATACGAATATTTGGCTGCCGAACAATTACAGAAGCATTTTCCCTCGTGTGAGGTAATTAGATGGTTACAATCCGGAACTGAGTCTGATATGCTCGCTATAAGAATCGCAAGAACGTTCACTAATAGAAAATGGGTAATTAAAGTTGGTGGATCGTATCACGGATGGAGCGATCAACTTGTTTACGACATGCATGTACCGGGAACTAAGCTATTAGAATCCCATGGTATACCAAAGGAAGTGTTTAAATGGATTGATTCGGTCCCTCCAAACGACATTGAAGCGTTAAGGCAAATGTTTAAAGAAAAGCGAAAAGTTGCTGCAGTGATTGTCGAGCCAATGGGTGGGGAATCTGGAGCAAATCCCGTAAGACCTGGATTTAATAAAGAAATAGAAGAACTATGCCACGAAAATAAAGCATTAATGATTTCTGATGAAGTTGTTTGCGCATTTAGATTACATATGAGTGGAGGACAAGCCTATTACGGTTATAAACCAGACATCTCGGTATTTGGGAAAATCGTCGGGCACGGGTTTCCATCCGCGGCAGCCGTAGGAGGGCGGGCTGATGTGATGAGCGTTTGTGCTGCGGGAGTTAGTGGTGGGAAAAAAGCCTATTCGGGAGGAACCATTGCGGCGAATCCTTTAACATGCGCAGCAGCTTACCATGCGATTAGAATGGTTGAGGAAACCAACGCTACAGAGAAAGCTACTCGCGCTGCAAGCCGGTTATCTAATGGATTAAACGAAGCTTTTAATAAATACGAGTTACCATGGTTTTCCTATAATTTTGGTGGAACCGTCCACTTCCATACGGTAGCTCTTTTTGGATTAGATTTAAACGATCCTAAACAAGTTGGGGAAATTCCTAAGCGAAAAGATTTTATGGCAGAAATGGGGGCAGCATTGGTAGATCAAGAGATAATCAGCGTGGCTGGAAGTAGATTTTACACCTGTATGCTCCATTCAGACGAAATTGTTGATAAGACTATTGAAAAAATAGAAAATATTTGTCAAATGTTTTAATAACTCTTTTATTCAATGTTTCGTATGTTTCTTTTTTTTTTTCTATTTTGATCAATATAATAATAAAACGGTGGTTCTAATTTGAAAATCGTAGTATTTGCACCTCATCCTGACGATGAATCGTTCGGTTGTGGAGGTTCAATATTGAAATGGCTCCAAGAAGGACACGATATTCACATTATTTGGTTTACTGATGGAAGAGCGGGGTATAGAGTATCTAGAGAACGAGGTGAATTAGAAGATTGCGAAGCCACAAGAATTACTGAAGACGAGCTCGCCAAAATAAGGTTAAAAGAAGCGGACTTAGCGGCCGATTATTTGGGTATAAATAAGGAAAATCGATATTTTTTAAAATTTTACGACCAAGAATTAAAAAGCCATATTGACAGCGCTGTTGAGAAAATTAAAGATGTCGTAAAAGGCGCGGGCAGATTTGTAATCCCTAGCGCAAATAATAATCATCCCGATCATCAAGCAACGCACGATATTGCTATTAATGTAGCGCGAGAACTTAATTTAGTTAATATCGAATTTTATGTTTTCGCTGCTTATAATCCTCTGAAAGCTCAAGGTGAAAATTTAGTCAAAGTTAAAGCAGGAGATCTAAGATTCAAATTATACGAAGCTTTAAAGTTGCATAAATCCCAATTTTATACCAAAGATATGGGTCCATATAGTTTAGCCATGAAAGAAAGACGAAGGGAGAGATTCGGGTTTTATCGCTTAAATGATAAAGGGAAATTTTATAATTTTTAAATTTATCGTTAATTTAATTTATATTAAAACCAATATTTTTAAGATATGCTAGTAAGGATTTAAAATTTTATTTCTCGCTTTTTTTAAAACCATTTTTATAGTTTATTTCTTAATATTTATTATGAGCCATTCCCGCCCCGCCCCAAATTCCCGTCCATTCCACTCAAACGAGTGCAAGCATTTTAAATTAATCGCCTTTTGGTCTGAAAGAGTAACCAGCTTTTTTGCGGAAATTAACAACACGGCAGCTAACGCTCACGCAACTCATCACTATTTGCTCGTTAATTTCATCAACAAGGAATACTTAAACGACGCGGGTAAATTAGACCATTTAAAGCGGGTGAAGGATTCCAAGCACGACGACTTGACCCTTCCGTCCAAGGTCATAGAATTTAAGTTCCGCTCTGATGCTTTAAAATCATTACCGGACATTTTAAGAAACCGTAGGGAAATTTTTAACCGCAATAACTCCCTTTATTTTTCATACTTTCGCCGATGGGGCAAGAAGACCAAAATCAAAGTTATAAAAACCCGTAGTTGTAGTTATTATTTATATACAATTATTAAACGCTTGAAAGAGCAATTAAAAGGAAAATAGACTTTTTCTGAATCAAGTGAAATGTTGATGCGGTAATCCATTTCATTAACATTGAAGATTAGATTACAT
>JAUWBH010000216.1 GCA_030605085.1 Promethearchaeota archaeon
GTTGTCAAAAAGGAGGAAGACAAAAACTTTCAAAAAGTGCCAATTTTTTGACAATTTTTTATTACTGATGATAGTGGGCAGTACTAATCTTTTGGCAAGAATTATTACTGATTTGTGCCATTTATTTATTACTGATCACAAAAATCAAGAAAAGGTCAAATTAAAATCAATCCGGAAATAAAATGTCTAAAATAGAAGTTTGTTCAATATGTGGTGAAAATACAGAAGTTTTTCAATGTTCAAACGAGGATTGTAAAAAATTAGTCTGTATTGATTGCTCAAACGAATATATAGCACCCATGATTGAATATTTTTATAAAAGTGAATCACTTCCTATATTAAAATGTCCAATATGCGGCAACAATTTAATTAAATAAAAGAAATTAGCAAATTATTTGCTATAAAATTCGATTATTATTGGAAATATCTTATATATCCGAATATTTATAAAGAAAAAACAATTTTGTAAACCAGCGAACTCTATTTATTAAAAGCTGATGAAATTTTCTGTACATTATCTAAAATGATAATACAAAAAGAAGCAAAAAGTTTTAATGTAAGAATTATAACAAATCCAAAAGAAATATTAAGATACCTTCAAATAGGGATAAATATACCGATTTTGCCTAAATTTCAAAAGTATGTAATAAGAGATATAAAAAATTATCGGGCAACGGCAATAATTCTCGAAGAAGATATAAGCACCGACCTTTTTACGGAAGAAGAAATAGACAAGGTGGTTGGAACCTCACTTATATACACCGATAATGGTGACATTTTATTCTTCGGTTTTTTTGGGGTGTACGACCACGATCCGGAAAAAATCGATTTCTTAATAGAAGTAATACTAAATTACGCCAAAGAAAGCAATTTCAAGTACATTAGAGGTCCCATTAACATTCCCACTTGCATTTTCGGGTGGGGGTTTATGGAAAAAGGTAGTTGCAAAGAGTTATTTATTACGCTTCCGGTAAATCCGCCTATGTATCAAGAAAGGTTCGTAAAAAAGGGATTCTACGTAAAATTTAGAGAACTTCATTATCACGGGACAGCTTGGAAGCTTAATCCTCGTAAGTTAAAAGATTACGACTTTAGCGATTACGAATATATGAATCCTGGTAAAGAAGGGATGCTACATTTGAAAAATAAGTTTATAAAGTTCCACAAAATGTACTTACCTCTCGACTCTAGAATTACTCCAAATATATCTGGAAACGCGGAAAATCTTTTCGACTTTATATTTGAAAACGGAGAACCGTGGATGATATGGGTCGTATATTATAAGCCTACTAGAGAAATTGCTGCGTTTGGTTATTGCATCCCAAATCCGTTCTCGTTAGATAAAAAGGGGAGGCTCGATTCGGTGAATTTTCATTCTTGGATCGTACATCCAATACACAGGAAAAAGGGGCTCACGAAGTTTATGTATGGTGAAACTTCCTTAAGAGCTATGCCCCCTAAAGGGTCAATTAGAAAAGGCGGTGGCCCTGTAGGAAGTAAAAATATTGCTAACAGGAGCGCATCGTTAAATCTTGGCTTTAATTACAACAGATCTCATGTAATATTAGAATATAATTTTTAATTCGCTAAATTCTTATTATTTGTTCTATTACAATTAGTTCGTTTATAACTTGATTTAAATCGACTATTTCTCAATAATTTATATAATATCTTCTACAGAAAATCAATTATTTGGGTTTAAGTATAAATCCTGAAAAAATAATGATTACTGCTACAAAATCAAGAATTTCAGGAATTAAAGTGATTATTTCTAATGTTAAAATATCGATGAAAAAGAACATTAAAATTACTCGTGAAGGGGAGAATAACAGGTATAATAGAAATCCCCACGAGATTATATTAGCTTTAATCGTTGGAAAAATTTTGTGTTTATGAGCGAATCTAAAGATGTACCAAATCGAAGTATATGTTATCACTGCAATGGCTATATATATTAACTGAAAGATAATTTTTGAACGAGCGAAAACAATAAGAAATCCAAAAATAATTACATAAAAGGCAACTATTAGTTTTCTCGTTCTTAATACTTTTTTTTCACTCCATCCTTTATCAAGTCCGAAATTATAGATAACAGGTCTAAGACCAAGATATAGCATTGGTAAAGATGTTATTACAATCAAAAAATATCGAATTTTTGCCAATAATAAGAATTCTACCTCTATATAATTTGGAGACACGCTATATATGTAAAGCAATAAATCTAAAAATTTACTAATTGCGAGTAAATAAAAGAATAGACCTACTAAAAAGGGGATATTTTTCAATTGCCTATTTTTTTGGGCAACCCAATTTTTAAACATATAAAAAGATAATCCAAACATTATTCCAATTCTAATTAATATCATTATCGTACCAAATGTTAATTCCGGCGTATTTTCATAAGCGTAAACGATACCTTTACCAAAATACAAATATAAACTAATTATAAAAACTGTAAAAAATGCATTCAATAAAAAAAGACCTACTTTAATTAGCCTATAATCAGCTTTTTTATCTTGATCTAAAGTTGCAATAGATTTCGATTCATTCGATTCGAATTCTGTTTCAGCATCGTTAGGATTTTCCATAGATAACAACCATTATAAATTCTTCTAGCAAATTTTTATATTTTAATCTATACAGTACTATTTCAATTTTTTTTTTTATATATTCTAATAAGGATCTATATTATGAAAAATAGATCAAAAAATAGATTATTATTAGTACAGCTTCTTCCTGAGAAATCTGACTTTATTTATATGTACACAGGGCTTGAGGAATATCGATTGAGTTTATTGAAAGAATTTCCTATTATGGAAAAATGGTTTCCTAAAGAAGCGTTTCATCTAAAACCAATTTGGACGGAAAAGCCATACAATAATATTTGGAGCGCAGGAACAAATACTTCTTGCCTATTTATAGCTAATAATTTAGATACACCAACCACAGTCATGTCTAGATGCGGAACCCCCGACCGAATTTTAAAGGAATTGAACGCTGCTAAAGAAGATTGTTTTCCTTACACTCATGTGGGATTTAATGTATATGTGGCATCTTATACTAGATTTATTAGATGTGCACAAGCTGTTAAAAGTTTTGATAAAAATATCGTAACTGTGGCTGGAAATGTAGGGAGTCTGTTCAAACAAACTAACAGACAAGTAGATTACGTATGTAGAGGCGACGGAATTTTATTTTTAAGGAATTTATTAGGTGAAGATGTGAAAAAACCTTACCGTCTGAAACTTATCTCATATAAAATTATAACCCAACTTTTAGGAATGAAAATACGAACTCCTATGGTGAACATAATAACTAAAATTGGCTGTCCTATGAGATGCGACTTTTGCGCTACAAACCAATTGTTTGAAGGCAAATTCACTCCCCCATTATTCACGCCTCAGGAAGTACACGATAATTTGGTCGAGCATCGCGAAAAAATTAAAAGGGATTTCCTAACCATGTTTTGTGAGCCCACAGGAATTACAACTAAGCAATGGTGGTACGAGCTATTTGCACTATTCGAAGAAGAACCATACGATTTTCCCATTTTTATGCCAACCACTGTAGCATCGCTAAGAACCTTCAATTTTGAAAGAATCAACAATTCATCTATGCGTTTCGAAGGATTTAACATAGGCATTGAAAGCTTCAGTAGAGAATATGTGAAAAATCAGAAACATAAAGAAACTAAAGAGCTTTTCAAAAAGCTTACTGATTATGGGATTGCTACTTTTTCCACTTTCATAATTGGATTTGATCATCACACACACGAAAAAGTTTGGGAAGAAGTAAATCAATTAATTAATTTAGAAGCGTCCACTTACTCGGTATTTAATTTACATCCTATGCCTTATACATCAATCTGGAATAAGTTGAAAAATGAAGGACGACTGCTCGATCTACCTGTCGATTTTTACTATTTTAATGGTTTTTTACCGTTTAAACACCCTCATTTTAAGCCTGGATTCGAGGATATGCTTCCACTTCTGAGAGATATACACGAATATTTATGTAAAGAAGTAGGGGATTTTACACTAGCATCCCTAAAACTTTACAAAAACATTTCAAAAAATAGAGAAAATCTGAATAATAAAATGAAAGCGTACAAATTTATCTCGAAAGAATTATTTCCATCATGGAGAGATCAATTAAATCCTTCACCAGAACAGATCTCAAATTACTTAGAAAAATTAACTTAAATCATAAAATTATTTGTATTTGTTCAAGAATTTAAGAATTACGCTTGAAAATTAAATGACATCTATATTACAGTTTATACTCGACGAATAATGTGAAATTTTTGAAACATTTTTATTCTTGAGCAATTCACTCTTTAAACATTTGCTCTATGTAAAAAGTTTCCTATTTCTCGTTCCGGATGTCGATGAATTCTTTTCCTAATCTAGAAAGTTTGTTGTTCTGAATTTCCATATTAAAGAAAAATCATGGTATATCTTTATAAAGAAAAAAATGAATACTAAATAGATTTTAGTCGGTTCTCCCTCAATAATTAATTAAATTAACTATCTCTTTTTTTTTTAATAGTTTAAATTCATATTGAATTTAAAATAGAAAGATTTCAGGGAATAAAATTGAGTTTGAAAACTAGTAAAAAAAAAAATTGTTATTTATTAGAAAACTATTTGAAGCTTGAAGATGCCCTTGTTTTAGCTAAAAAAAAAGAGAAAGAAAAAAAGTCCAATTTTAAGCCCGTTTCTAATTTCATATCCGAACAAGAAAATTCATTAAATTCTTTAATGATTATTTCCGATGCGATTGTTTCGTTTCAATCTCTATCTAAAATGGATTATAGTTCACATAAAAATACTAAAAGTATAGACATTCCATTTGATGAGCTTGATTCAGAATTTAAAAATATTTTAATTAATGAATTCGAAGACGCTATTCAAAATCTATAAAATAAGAATATAAAACAATAAAAAAATAGGATTGAATTAATCCACATCAACGCTAATTTTGCATTTATTACATCTTTTTGCCCCTCGAAACAATGGATTTCCACATTCTGGGCAGTGATATCTCTTTTCCTCTAATTCAACCCATTTTTCGGTTCCAAGTTTGCGCCAAGTAAGTATAGCCCTGAGTATAACTTTCTTACCTACAGGAATAGGAAAATTATTTATAAATTTGCAAGGGAAATCGTCGCATTGGTGGCAACCATCAATTTTTTTGTCACGGGTGCATTTTTTAATGGGGCATACTCGACAAACCGGAAAAACTATGCCATCAGATAAGCACCCTGTACAAGAAATATCATCAATTGTTTTAGCAAATGCTTTGTATATAGGAAAGAGAACTTTCTTAAACTTTAAATTATTGTCCCGATGTGCCATATAAATACTACAGACGCCACAATACAAACCACATGGAGCTAAGAGCTCTTTTTTAACACTTACCATCTTTTCAACCTTCCAATGCTAGAATTAAATAAAAATAATATGATTAGTATAGATTTTTAATAATTTTTTAACATATAAAAAAAAGCCCCCTCCCTTCTTTAAATTACTGATTAGAAAATAATTAAAAATTTTTTTCTATATTTTGTTTAAACCAAAAAATAAAAGGTTGGGAAAAAAACTATTTAGTCTTAGATTTTCGCAAAAACTTAGTGGATAAACCAATTACGCCTGATGGGATCGCAATAAACGAGATAATTAAAGGAATTGCATTTATTAAGGTAGCGTCGTTATTTTTTGAATCATGCTTGAGAAAAATCGGTGTCCAAATATCTGAGTGCGTATCTATCCAAAAAAATACCAGAAGAAACGTGTAATGAGACATAATGTAATCGGTAATTGCCGCCCCATTCACATAATCTAATTTTCCGAGTGCGTTAAGTATATAAAGACCGTAGTAAGTTGCTTGTAAAGACGACTCGTAGATTTGCGGAAAATACCCTAATGTGTTATATTCGTTGACCTTATAGTAAAGCGCACGCAGAAAATTTATCTAAAGATCTTGAAAAATTTGAACAAATGGATACATATTTATACACGATATTAGTAGACGAAGAAAAAAACGCAAAAAAAATGGAAGAAGAACACGCAAAGAAATACCCTATATTCTACGATCAAACAAAGAAGGTTGCTAAACTATTAAAACAAGAGATTAAATTGGCTAAAGCTGGAAGAATGCCAGCGCTTTTAATTGTTGATAAAGAAGGTATTACTCAATACGCATATTACGGAGATTCGATGAAAGATATACCTGAAAATGAAGTCTTATTCGAAATTCTTGAAAGAATTAATAAAAAATAAATGATTTGGTGAGATTAAAATTAAAAAAAAAAAATGAAGTTTTAATCTTAAGAGTTAGCCACACTTTACCGAATCACAAATATTATATTAAAATTAACTTTATTACCAAAATAAAGCTAATAATTTTTAAATAAAAAAGTTCTAAGAAAAGTGAAAATAGATATGTCAAAATTAGAAATCATGAAAGATGTTTACTATGTAGGGTATGTAGACTGGGAAGTTAGAAACTTTCATGGATACAGTACCCACAAAGGTTCGTCCTATAACGCTTATATTGTCAAGAGTGGAGAAAAGATTGTTCTAATTGATGCAGTAAAATGGGCTTATTTCAAATATTTTTTAGCTAACATTAAAGCCGTATGTGATCCAAGCGAAATTGATTATTTTATTATTAATCACATCGAACCGGATCATTCAGGTTCTTTTCCTCTAATTCTCGAGCATTTAAATAATGCTGAAATTATCGCCTCAACTAAAGGCGTAGAGATTTTGGAACAACATTACCACGAAGAAGTTGACAGCGAAACATTCAAAAAAATTAGAGCTGTAAAGGAAGGCGATATATTAGATATTGGAAATGGTAAGAAATTTACATTTGTTCCAATACCAATGATTCACTGGCCAGATTCTATGGTTTCATTTATGACGGACGATAATGGTAAGAATGTGTTATTTTCTAACGATGCATTTGGACAACATTTCGCCACCTCTAAACGATGGGATGATGAAAATGGACTTTCTGAAATAATGTGGGAGGCAGAAAAATATTACGCAAATATATTATTACATTTATCTAAATTAATAGCAAAAACATTACCCGCTGTTGGTGCGTTACCAATTGAGATTATCTGCCCATCGCATGGAGTTTGTTGGAGAAAATATATCCCTGAAATTATAGAAGCATATAAAAAATGGTCAAGTGGAGAAATTGAAGAAAATAGCGTTGTAATAGTATACGATTCTATGTGGGAAAGTACTGCCAAAATTGCTAAAGGTTTATATCAAGAGATTGAACATAGAGGCATTCCAGTGAAAAGGTTCAATTTAACACAATCTGATTATAGTGATATTATCACAGAAGTCATGAAAGCAAGAGCAGTTTTAGTTGGAAGTCCAACATTAAACATGGGTTTATTTCCCTCAGTGGCTCAATACCTAATCTATCAAAAAGGTTTAAAACCAACGAATAAAATTGGATTGGCTTTTGGATCATACGGTTGGAGTAAAGGAGCTGTAAAAGCCATAATCGAGGAGTTAAAAGCAACTAATTTTGATTTGAAGCTATTCAGATTTTTGGCGGATATGGATACCTCAGAACTTATCCCGTAGAAAAATTATTTAGAGACGCAAAACTTTATCAAATTTACGAGGGTACATCTGAAATTCAAAGAATAGTAATTTCCAGATTTGTTATGAAGCGTTATGAACATGCTATGCCAACTCTCGGTAAAGTTAGAAAAAGTTCATAAGAAAAAATCCAATTTCTTAATTTTTTTTTTTAGTCTTAAAAGAAGTAT
>JAUWBH010000063.1 GCA_030605085.1 Promethearchaeota archaeon
GTTGGATCTTCTTTATATTGATTAATTCGGACGATAGCCCCAGGTCCAGGATCAATATGAGATTGGATTCCGTTAAATTTATAAAGAATTCCACCCGTGGCTCTGTGTTGTGTTCTAATATGATGTCTTCCGCCACCTGAACCAAGTATAACTAACTCGTCTTCCATTTTATAAAATTTTTATTTTATTTACTATAAGAATTAAGTTATCCATAACAATTGTTTTTTATTTATCTTCTATTAGATATTTCGCCAAGAAATCGAAAACTCTATTAATATTATGCCCAGTTTTTGCTGAGGTCTTGATAAAATTAACCATATTAAATGTTTCTTTTATGTGGAGGGCATCCTCATCGCTAACTACTACCAATTCTTTAAGATCGAATTTCGTTCCGACTAAAATTATAGGAAGTAGTAGTGAATGCATTCGCACAATATTTACCCACTGCAATATATTGTTAATTTTTATTGGTTGCGTCAAATCTATCAGAAGTAGCGCACCTCTCGCACCCATAACATAGCTTTGAAGAAGATCACGAAAACGTTCTTGTCCACCTAAATCCCATAATTGAAATATACAATTCCCTTCTACTCCTATACCATCATCTAAATTTAATTTAACAATTTTTATGAAGAAGTCAACCCCAATCGTCATTACAGTGGATTCGTCAAATTTGTTGTCAACATATCTTATTAATAGTGAAGTTTTGCCCGCACTAGCATCTCCAGCTATTAATATTTTAAATATGAACTCCTTTGACATTTAATATTAAAATGAATAGTTATTTAATAAATAATAACTAATTTGAAGATCTTAATTCTAAATAACAGTTAAGACATTAGAGGTATTTAGTTCAAGCTTATGACCTTGGAAAAAAATTAACTTCTTAAAGATATTCACTTCTTTTTTGGTCCTTTCTTTGGTTTTGTCTTAGTTTCTGATATTTTAATTTCTGCCTCTTCTTCGTCTTTGTAAGATCTCACGGGCTTTGACTCATCAATTGGACCATCACAAACCCAACAAGCGTTCTCTAAGTTAGATAAAGCTTGAGCACAGTTTCCACAATATAAGGCATCGCAACTATTACACATAAACATAAATCCTCCGACTTTCCCTTTACACACTAAACATATTTTCTTTTCTTTATAAAAAGTTACCTCTTCTTCTGTTAGCTTTTTAGGTCTAGATAGAATTTTTAGAAAATCCTGGACTTCATCTTTTTGTTCGATAGATACTACTGAAACATCGTCTTTTACAAGCCAATTTGCTATTCGCTTTGGTATTATCCATCCTATATAATATGCAATAGCACACGATATTACAATAATTCTTGCTAAAATTATTAATGGAACGAGTGTAGCTCTTATCTCAATAGCTTGGCCAAATATAAATGAAATAGCGCCAATTAGTATAAACAAACCCCTCCATTTTAGTTCCGCATCTTTAGATTTTAAAGATTTATAACAAAAAACACTTACTAGAATAATATGCATAAGTAGCGCATAACCAATCACAACAAGTCCAAAGAAATTAACTTGTACATCAAATTTTCCAAGCTCAATCGCGACAATTGCTGGATCTGTGAGTAGAAAGTAAATCAAGAAAATCTCCAATAAAACGCATGCAATTAAATGCATTAAAACAAATTTTTTAGCTTGATTTGGATAAATGATTATAGAAAATGTATATATCCAACACATTATAGCGAGTAACACGAGTGTTAATGTGACCATCATAAATACGACTAAACCAATCGTGAAATCAAATAAAACATAGGTTACAAACGAGAGCGCATATATTGGATGTCCAGACATTAACATAATTGTAAATCCCATTGTGATAAGTTCTTTTCGCTTGTATGTGAAATATTTGAGTACTATTTTTAATCCAACTATAAAATAAATTATTGTAATTATTAAACTCAATCCACCCTGCACTATCTCTATTTCAGTTAAATCCATTAATCCCATATATCATCACTCAATATCGAATAGCAAATTCTTTTTTTTTTATTTAGTTTTAATTTAGAAATATCGATGGAAATCATTTTTTTTTAATATATGAAATAGTTTTAAAGTTTAAATAATTAATCACAATCTTCATTTATCTCCATCATAGAATTTTTTAACTAAAATCTTTATTTTTATGAAAGAGAGAACGAAAGAACCAAATCGAATTGGATTTAGAAAAAAGAGTATTCCGCGTGTTTTTACGAGTCTTGGGAAGTACTTTTTCCTATTTTTGATAAATGTATATTTTTTTAAAGAGTAATACAAAAGTTTACGAAGTTTTTTTGGACTTAATTTGTTTGTTTTGATTACCGGGTAATTTGTACTATATAATGACCAATCTTTAGTTATAATGAGATTTTTTTCTTCTAATTCTTTCATTGTATCAGTGCCAGGAAATGGTGTTAATACGCTGAATGATAATATGTCTATGTCTATTTTTTTCATGAAATTAATTTTTTTTCTAATTTCTTCTTCTGTTGCGTTTAAATCAACTCCAATTATTATATTTCCAATTGCAATTATATTATATTTATGTATTACCTTGAGTGCTTTTAAGACCTTATTAAATTCGAATCCCTTTCTTAGATCTTTAAGTGTTTTTTCGTTAATACTCTCAATTCCTATAAAAACAACACAGAATCCCGCTTCAGCCATTTTTTTTACCATTTGAGGAGATTTTGCTAATGAATCCACTCTAACTTGAGCAATAAATTTAAAATCATTAATTTTCTTATTTTTTTTGCATTCAATTATTCTATCGCACAATTTCTCAATTCTTTTAGTATCAGCGGTAAAATTATCATCCACGAAAAGGATGTCAGAAATTTTTCTGTTTTGTGAAATCATCTTTAGTTCTGTAATTATTTTTTCGATTGGTAGTGGTCTCCATAAACCATTACTAAAATGAGGGGTGGTACAAAATTTACAGTTATAAGGACAACCTCTTGAAGTTTCCACTATCTCTGTTCTCACAGATAAGAGTTTATATTTGTTATTTTTTGTGAATTGTCTTGCCGGATATCTGAGATTTCCAAGATCTTTAATTACCGCACGATCTGGATTATGTATTATTTTTCCATTGGATTTATAAGAAATTCCTTTAATATCATCGGGAGTTCCTTTTATAATTAATTCCCTAAAAGTTAGCTCTCCTTCTCCCCTAACAACAATATCCACTTCATTAACTTTTAATGTCTCTTCAGTTAAGATTGAAGGGTGCCTACCTCCAAGTACGACTATACAATTTTTATTAATGTCTTTTGCCATTTTAGCAATATCATAACAAATATTAATTGCAGCAGAAACTATTACTGAAATTCCCACGATATCCGGTTTATATTTCTCAATTTTCTTTTTTATTTGTTTATAGTTTAAATTCTTTACTTTAGTATCAAGAATTTCTAATTTAACATCCAAATCAACCAAATAACTGGCTAAATAAGTTAAACTCAATGGAGATAACACCATGTGAATAAAATGATAGTCTGCATTATTAACTCTAAAATTAGGCTTAATCAGCAAAATTTTTTTCCATCTAAGATTTTGTTGGCAAGTACTTTCGGTTATCATTTAAAAAAGTTTGTCTCGTTTTACGATTATTTTCTTTAACTCTTTTATAGCCTTAATTCTACGGTGATGAAAAATTGATATAGTGAAATTATAAATCACGAAAGTATTTAATAATTCCTTTTTTTTCCGTAAAGAATTGGATATTTTTAACATACAAAATATGTTAAAAAAATGTAAATTTCGTGGTGAAGCTGCAATACAATTAATCTTGATGCAACTCAAATACATTATAAATTAAAATTTCAGCTAAAAGTGTAAAAAATGCCAAAATTTATGACTCAAGCTATAAATGACGAAATTCTTAATAAAATGCGTCTCGAAAATCGTTATAAATTTTTAAACGAATGCCTGGCACCAATATTGTCAGAGGACGAGATGGGATTTCTTAATCGAGTTGAGGAATACTGTTTGAAATACGAAATAGAAAACAATATTACGCATGGACCTGATGAGGATATCTACGAATGGATAAGAATGTTCGGACAAGAAGGCTACATATATCGAGCTCACAATTTTGAGATGATTGATTTAAACTACGAACCCGAACCGTATGGATTAACGGCAGAATTGATGAGGGCATTAGCGCTTCAAATTATAACTAATTTGAAGATCTTAATTCTAAATAACAAATATCATTAATGTGGGTTAATATTGATGACAATTTTTTACTTAAAATGTTTTGAATTTTGAATTTAGAGAGTTGGACTTTTTTAAATTCAAGCATTTCATTAATGACGGATTTTGCAATATATTGACCTTTTTTTCCTAATTCTGTTAATTTTCGATGATTTAAGTTAGATTTAGTAAACTTCTTAATAGGAATATCAAGCGGTATTTTAAAAATATGTCTTGAGCTTTTCTTAATTTGGACTTGTTTTGTTATTATTGGCGAATTTAAAATTGCTGCTAAGTAGTGAGCCTCATTAATGTTATTTGTACTATAAAAACTTAAATCACCAGTTACTAGGAAATTTCCTACAATAACTGCGGCATTGAGGGTCGAACCTGAGTTGTTATAAACAACTTTAATTTTAGATTTCTGACGATCATTTATTAATTTAGACCATCTATTTAAGTTATCCATTAACGATTTATTTTTTGTAGTGTCTTTTTTATTATTTATGTAGATATTATTTATTTTATCGTAGAAATTTCTAGCATTCTCTGATAGATTGTTATAATTAAAACTTAAGTCTTCTCTTAAAAGAGGTAAAAAAGCATAATAATCATCGTAAACATAAAATTTGACCAATTCTGTACTTTTAATTACGTTGAATATATACTTTTTTTCTACAAATTCGCTTTTATATTCTTTTTTGTTCCATGGAGATTTCGCTCTTTTGAATATTTTTTCTTCTGGTATAATTTTTACGAGAGATTCATTGATTTTCTCAAAATTCACAAATATCAAATTTCTTGGATTTAAATCTGCTCCTTTATGAAATAATTTCTTATAGTAACTCTCTTTAGTAGGGATTAATTCTCTTTTTTGTTCTTTTGAAACTAGCTTTTTCACGTAAGTTTTATTTCCTTTCATTTCAATTGCGTAAGGAACTAAAAGATCAATCTTTTTAAGTTTTAGTTCTACATTATCAAAGTAATTGACATCATTTATTCCAATCTTTAACGTGAAATGATGAGCCGGTATCTCTATTTTTGACTCTCTTAGAAATAAATCTGATTTTTGGGCAAACAAACAAATAAAATCGATGTTAAATATTTTCTCAATTTTTTTATCAAATTTCCATATTTTAACATTTTTAAATCCATTAAAGCTACGAAAACGAGAAGTATGTGAACCAGTTATCACTTCTTTCGTAATTACAAAAAAGATTTTGGCGTTCACTCTCATGTATAGGTCTCTTGCTTGATAAAAAAACAACGACGATATTTCAATATTTAAAATGTTTTTAGGTCTTGGCTTTATTCCTAATTTTTCTGCTAAGCTCTTTATGTTTTCCTGATAATTTAAGGATTCTATGGCCCTAAAAGTATACCAAGGGGGATTTCCTATTATAAGATCGAATCTTTTGTTTGGAAGATTTCCTTTCTTAAATAAAGAATCCGCTACAAAAAGATTTAAGTTAATATTAGGAATAAAATCTTTTAACAAGAATAAAAAATTAATCTTAGCAACAAAAATAGATAAAGGATTAATATCGTAACCGAATATATTGTTTAATGCCAAAATTCTCTCTTTTTTAGCATTATTTGATGAAATAATCTTTTTAATTATTTCGATCAAGAAATTACCCGAGCCACAACACGGATCTAGTACAGATTCTCCAAAAATATAAGCCTCTTTAACCATTTTCTTTACTAAGAATGGAGGAGTATAATATTCACCCGATTTATGTCTAAACATCGGAGAAATTATGTTTTGAATCAGAAAATCAAATATATATTCAGGTTCTATTTCCAAATTAAAAATATGATTAGATACTTCGTGAATTAGCGAGTGAAATAAGCTTAAATCTTCTTTTTTCTTTAAGCTAAAAAACGGAAGAAAAAATTCAAAAGTAAAGACATTAAGATTATTAAATTTATCTTTGGTACGATCTTGTATATCTTTGAAAATTTCTAAATTCTTATTGTTCGGAAAAACGTCTTTTTTATCGTTTAGTATAAATTTTGAGATAAAAATATGTCCAACAAAATAAATAATCGAAAAAAGAATATACAATTCTAAATTTGTATTTTTCTTACCATAAATTAATTTAAACGTGTTATACCATTTCTTATAATAAAGATTATCTAAAATTTTGCTTTTTAATAGTATTTCATCTAAGTGCTTTGCTTTTTCATTTATAGATGCCATACTAAAAATTGTATCTATGTGATTATTTAATTTGATGGTCAAAAACTCAAACTCCTTTTCGTTTATATTGACATATTTTGTTTAACGATATTATCATTACCTTAAATAAAATTAATCTTATTATTAAACCAGCATTAAATTAAAATTTTTAAAGTGCATCACTTATAACAAACGGTATGATAATACCAAGAAAAAAGAGATACATAAGCATTGACAATAGACAAGATTAAAATTATAAAAAAATTCGAGAAAGGCATAAATTTTTCTTGCCAAAAATGCGGGGATTGTTGTAGAGGTTTAGACGAGGGAGAAGTGTATTTGTATGAAAACGATATTCTTCGCTTTGCGAAATTCTTAAAAATTAGTCCAAAAAAATTCTGTAGCAAGTATGTTAAACTAATCGATGACACTTTTTATTGGAAAGAAGATGGGGCGCAAAGAGGGAAGAAATATAGATTTAAAACGCTAGCTTTCAGGTTTTTTGGAGAAGAAGAACGTTGTTATTTCTTGGTAAAAAATAATTGCTCAATTCATGAAGCTAGAGCTTTCCAATGTCGCGCGTTCCCCATAGGATGGAATATGCTCATTAATAATATAAAAAGTTTTACAGACTATGCTAAAAAGTGTCCTGGACTAAAATATTCGCTCGAGAATAAGGGAAAATTTTATCTAAGGGAAGAAATCTTAAAATGGGCCACAGAAGAATATGATATGGAGAAACAATTCTTTCTGAAAATGAAAAAACACAAGTTCGATATTTTCAAAGTGTATAAATTTCTACCTAAAGATATCCCTTGTTGATAGCATTTCGGTAATTGCTTTTTTATTTTTGAACAGCATGTTTTATTTTTATTATAAATAATTATTAATCAATAGAATTTTTTATAAATCATAGAAATATTCAAAATTAAGATAGGTTATCATATTGAGAATAGGTCTTTTTATTTGCGATTGTGGGAAAAATATTAGCGGTGTTATTAATACAAAAAAGTTAGCTGAACATTTTAAAAATTATCCCGATGTTTCTGTATTAGGGAACCAATATTTGTGTTCTGAATCGGGATTAAATGAGCTATCTGAAGAATTAAAAGAGAGAAAGATTGATCGAGTCGTTGTTGCCGCGTGTTCTTTTAAATTACATGGCACTTTATTTCGAAAAACAATTGAACAAGCAGGAATCAATCGATTTTTAATAACATTTGCTAACGTTCGCGAACAAAATTCATGGGTCCATCCTGATGAACCTGAAAAAGCAACTCAAAAAGCGATAGACCAAATTAATATGGCAATAGAACAAGTGAGACTTTTAGAACCTTTAGAGGTCCAATTTTCAAATGTCATACCAGCAACTTTAATTATTGGAGGAGGAATTGCGGGAATTAAAGCGGCAATGGCAATCGCCAATGCGGGATATAAAGTGTATTTAGTAGAGAGAAGTCTTACAATTGGGGGTCATATGGCTTTATTTGATAAGACATTTCCTACATTAGACTGTAGTATTTGCATACTAGGACCACTTATGAGTGAGGTTAATGTTCATCCGAATATCGAATTATTAACTTATTCGGAAGTTGAAAAAGTAGAAGGATATGTGGGAAATTTTGAGGTTTCAATCGTTAAGCAACCTCGTTTTATAAAAGAAGATGATTGCGTAGGGTGTTTCGATATATGTCGAGATGTATGCCCAATTGATGTAATAGAGACTTATTATCCAAGAAAAGCAATTGATGTTCCGTATCCACAAGCAATCCCTCTATTTCCAAATATTTTGGAAGAATATTGCGTTGGATGTAAGGCGTGTGCTCAAGCATGTGATAGAGACGCAATTGATTTCGATCAAAAACCAGAAGAAATTAAGATAAAAGTAGGATCAATTATAGTCGCAACTGGTTTTAAGACTTTTGATCCATCTATACTTGGAGAATTTAATTATCAAAAATACCCTAATGTTATAACCACAATGCAAATGGAACGCTTGCTTAACAATGACGGTCCTACTCGTGGAAAAATAGTAAGACCTTCTGATGGTAAACAACCAAAAAGAGTCTCATTCGTTTTATGCGTTGGCTCAAGAAATAAAAAGATTCATCGCGACTATTGTAGCCAAGTTTGTTGTAATGTGGCAATAAAGCAGGCTATCTTATTGAAACAGGAACAACCAGATGTAAAAATTAATATCTATTATACTGATATTAGAGCCGTTGGTAAAAATTGCGAAGAATTTTATAATAGGGCTCGAGAAGCCTTTGGAATAAGGTTTATTAAGTGTGGCATTTCCGCCGTTCTAAAAAGCGATACATCTGACGAATTATTGGTGCGCGGGGAAGATGTTATTGAAAATGTACTTTTTGAACATAAAGCGGATTTATTAGTATTAGCGGTCGGTATTGAACCAGCTGAAGGTACGGATGAATTAAGCCAAATATTGAATGTCTCACAGGGGCCATATGGATTTTTACTAGAAAAACATTTAAAAGTTAAGCCGTCCGAAACTTCTGTAAGTGGAATTTATTTGGCGGGGGTTATTCAAGGACCTAAAGATATTCCAAATAGTATTGCTCAAGCAGAAAGCGCTGCAGCTAAAGCGATTGCTTTAATTGCAGCTGGAAAGGTTGAATTGGACCCACACATCGTTTATTTCGATCCAGAAAAATGTGATTTATGTAGGCTATGCGAAAACATTTGTATGTTTAACGCATTAAAGATTGAAGATAAAGAGTTAAAAATAATTCAAGCTAATTGTTCTGGATGTGGCGCTTGCGCAGCAATGTGTCCAACTGACGCTCTCTATATCCCAGGATTTAGAAAAGACCAAATATCAGCTCAGTTAGATGCTGTACTCGGCGAGAAAAAAGAGTTTCCTTCGATAATTGCTTTTCTATGCAATTGGTGCTCTTATATGGGCGCCGATCTTGCAGGAACGAGCAAATTAACGTATCCTACAAATATTAGAAATATTCACATTATGTGTACAGCGATGCTTAATCCGGCATTAGTATTTGAAAGTTTTTTTAAAGGAGCGGACGGTGTACTAATAGCAGGCTGTCACGAGCAAGATTGTCATTACGATACAGGCTTTATAAAAACAAAAACCAGATATGAAAGTATTAGGGAAATGTTAGCTGAAGCGGGAATAAACGAAAATCGCGTAAAAATCGCAAGTATATCTGCGGGAGAAGGTAAAAAATTCGCTCAAATTGTATCAGAATTCAAAGAAGAACTAGAAAAATTAGGACCAATAAAACCCGAAGAATATATAAAGCCAATGTATAGCGAGAAAAAAGTAGAAGAAAAAGCCAGGTTAGACGAAATATGAAAGCATTTTCAAATTATTGGAAGGCGTTAAGTTATGCGTTTCTTAAATATGGCAAATTAACGCGAAAATTAGCCGATATCCCCTATGTAGTTCATCCTGTTCGAATAACATCGATTCTACGAGCTGCCGGGTTGTCTGAATTTACGCACGAAGATACTATGATCGCAGCCTTATTTCACGACCTTGTAGAAGATACAGATACTACTTTAGAAGAAATAAGAAATCAATTTGGCTCTAAAGTGGCTTCAATTGTAGAAGAAGTTTCAAAACCAGAACAAGGAGACAAAGATGAATGGTTGAGATCTTTTAAATATGCGTCCAAAGAGGCAAAAATAGTTAAAATGGCCGATCGCATCGATAATCTTATGGATATGGACATTAGTTCTTGGTCTAATGAAAAAAAAAAGTCCTACGCAGAACAAGGAAAAATTATCCTAAAAAATTGCGGCAATGCGCACGCTAAATTAGCTCGTGAATTAAAGAGTGTAATTGAAAAAGTTTTAGATACGATCTAAAATTATGATAAATAATGAAAATTAGAGCGATAACAATTGGACAAAATGCGCCTTTTTTTAACGAAAATGAGGAATTTGAAATTTTTATAGCAACTAAATATCAGGAATTCTCTGATTTTTGCAATGCCTTAATAATCGATTTTGAAAAAAATAATATTGAAGTGGAAACTAAAAGGGTTTGCACTCAACCTATTTTTTCTGAATCGGATACTTCGAAAAATAAATATATTTTAAACGAAAAGCTGCCGTTATTGAACTCACAAATCTCAATATTAGAAAAAATATGTAAAAAAAATAGTATTGACTATTTTTCTTCTTGTACTATGATGGCAGATAAATTTGATAATATTGAAATTTTCGATGATTGGCTTTCTAATGATATGCCAAACTTATTGTTAAAACGCGACAATTTTTTTACTTCGTTACCAGTTGCCTCAACTTTTAATGGCATTAATTTATCTGCCGTAAAAATTGGGGCGAAAATTATTAAGGAGCTTTCTAAAGAAGATCCTTTTAACAATTTGAAATTTTGCGTGTCTTCAAATGTAAAACCGGATACACCTTTTTTTCCGGCAGCTTATCATCTATCTGAGAACCCTAGTTTTTCACTAGCTTTAGAGATGGCTGATGAAGTAGTGCAAGTTTTTGAAAAATCTAATACTTTAAACGATGCAAAACGTAATTTAAAAGCGAAATTTAACGAAATTTACGAGATTTTGAGAAACATATCTGAAAAACGAGCAAAAACGAGCGGATTAAAATTTAGCGGTATCGATTTTTCTCCCGCTCCTTATCCTACATATGATAAGAGTATTGGAACTGCGGTTGAAAAACTAGGATTTGAATATTTTGGAGCTTACGGGTCTTTAATTGCTATAGGATTAATAAAAAACTCTATACCGAAAGAAAAAGAAAAAATTATTGGTTTTTCCGGATTTATGCAACCCGTACTGGAAGATTTTACAATATCCAAAAGTTTATCAGAAAACAAGTTCAATTTAGACACCCTTTTATTATATTCAACTATATGTGGAACTGGGTTAGATTGCGTTCCTTTACCAGGTGACATAACAGAACGAGAACTTTTTTATATTTTATTAGACCTCTGTACAATCTCTATAACACACGATAAACCTCTTACCGCCAGATTAATGCCTATGCCCGGAAAAAAAGCGGGCGATGATGTCGAATTTGATTTTGAATATTTTGCAAAATCTAAAGTTATGGAAATAAGAAGATTAACTGAAGCTAAAAAAAATGATATATTCCATCGAAACGAAAAATCTTATGACTTACTTTAATAAGATTTTTTAGGGTAAATTTATATTTATTCCATGAAAGAATATTGTTGGAAAGGTAAAAAATTTTTTAAAAATTATGTCTGAAAATAATATTAAAAAACGAAATAACAAGGATTTGATATTTTTCAACGAAGCTATAGAATATTTTGATAAATTTAAAAACCAAGAAAACCCCTTCGATCAAGAAACCAATCCTATAGATACTATTAATTGTACCGGAATTCACTTAAGAGCCCAAATGTTAGTTGAGTTAAATAATTTAAAATATTTAATTTTAGATAATCCAGATTCGAAGTTTAAAGCATTATCAGAAAATGAAAAGGACTTTTTTTACGATTTTATTAACTATTATTCTGTATGCCCTATTTGCATGAATTTAAATCATTACTACAACTTGAAGAAGCTGTTCTTTAGCGACAATAAAAAAATCTTAAAAGAAGAATTAATAAGATTTATGAAATTGAGAAGTAAAAAATTACAAAAATTTAATATTAGTATCGGGATTCCTTGCTGTAATTGTTTCAAACGCTATTTTTAAGAAAAATTATAAAGGAGTTTTGAGGATTATTTTAAATAATCTACTACTTTTCCGCTTTGAGTAATCTCGTAATAGATCTCATTACTTTTCTCGTTTTCAAAATGTTTAATACAAAACGCCTTAATTAAAAAGTCTATATTATAATTAAACATGGATTCATCATTTACAATATTCTCGTCTATAAGCCGTTTTAACAATTCCTTCCTCGAAATTCGCTTCAATTCGTTTATAATTGTTAAAATTTCTCGTCGAACTGGATGATTTACGGCTTTTAAATATAAATCGTGCAAATATCTTGTTCCCTCCACCGTTTTGCCAAATTCTTCCATCGTTTTATAATTTTTAAAATCCGATTCGTCGGGCACAAATATTAAAATAAAACTTAAAAAATAAACCTTATTTTGAGAAATTTAAATCTTTAAATTTTATATGAAACAATTTTCCGTATCTGGTCTCAAACATCTCTATAAATAATGATTGATTTAAATATCTTGTTTAAGAAAAATATTTAAAATACCCAAAAAAATTACATACTTGACATTCTGTTTTTTATCAAAATGAAAAATATGAAAACGAAAAACGCCTATCAATTAAGATAGGCAACTCAAGATGACTTCGAACTTCTTTTTCATCTTTGGAGAGCCACTCTAAAGGATTATGTCTCCCAAATTCGAGAGTGGGATGATGATCTTGAAAGAAAATATTTAAAAAGCTATTTTATATATAAAAATATAAAAATTATTAAATTCTCAGGTCAATTAATTGGGGCAATTACTTTGATTAAAAAAAAAAATGAAATAATTTTAGTAGATATTCAAATTTTACCTGAATTTCAAAACAAAGGTATTGGAGCATCCCTTCTAAAATCACTTGTAGATGAAGCTTCGAAAGAAAAGAAAAATATTTTACTATCTGTACTTAAGGTAAATAAAAGAAGACAAAGCTTTTATAAAAAATTTGGTTTCGAGATTATAAACGATAATAAGACTCATTTTTTTATGAGATATTACATTAAACAACCTCATCAAGAGATTTATAAAAAAAACCTTATTATAAAAAATTATATTCTTTTTTCCTATAAGGAAACATTTTTGGATATATAGGCTCAAAATTTTCCCCATATAACTTATGATTTTTCCATTTTTTGTCTCTCTTGTTCCATCCCAGATTTTTTAACGGATTATATTTATCTAATTTATATATAAAATCACCATGAACCGCTCTAATTAAGTTTCTTCCGTCGATCATATCGTTTAGAATTAAATATTTATCAATCCCTAAAAATTGAAATAATTGGTTAAAAACTTTTTGAAAATAACTGAGTTCGGCAAGAGGGAAATACAACTTAATCATTAAACCGTTCTCGAACTTTATTACATCGTCAAATCCTTTAATAAAATATTCTCCTTCAGTCTCGTAGATAAAACCATAATTAAAGAAACTGAAAACTTTAACGATTGTCTCAATTTGGTCTTTCTTCACAGAAGGTAATATTATATAAATCTTATCTTGGAAGTCTAGGTTTTTTAATTTTATATAAGGATAAATTAACTTATTTTTAAGCAAATCTTTAATCTTTTCTATAACATGGCGTTTTAATCCCCCTAAGAAAGTTTTTAAATCAATGGGCTTGGTACTATAGATATCTGTTAATTTTTGATAGAAATCCGAATCAGGGCCGTAATAATTTGAAATGCTTAAGTCTCCAATATTATGTTCACTTACTTTTGGAATTAGCCTATTAAAACTTGGATCAAATAGAACCTTCTGCATGTAAGCCTTAAAACTATTAGCATCTAAATCCCAACCTATTGGATCAAGATTTTTATCGAAACGAAATAATATATAAAATTTTTTAACATAGAATATGCAATATTCGCTGATTATCTTTTTCGCTTTCGTGAGCCAATTAATATATGCCATGTTTGGATTTCGATGCGGAAAAATCATTTTTACGAATAAAGATTGAACATTATCTATAAATGCGGGATATCTGATCTTCTGAAATGTGTTGTTAAATAAGAGCTTGAAATCTATTTCGTTCATGTCAGTTGGACGAATGTATAGATAATATTGTCCAAATCCAAAACTGTGGAATGCTGGTTTGAATTTAATTGACTTTACATATTTCTTGAAAAAATCTTCTTTTTTAATATATATTAATTTTTCGCGATCTAATAAGATTTCCTCCAGTTTTCGGTAAAAATCCGCCAATTTATTCAATTTACTAATGCTGAATTCAATTTGTTCATTATAAGACCTATCAGTATTTTTCTCAATCAATTTTCTAAAATCTTTTATACGAGACCATAAAATAGTTTGATTTGTTGTTGTTGTCTCTTTAAAGGATTTTAGTTCCTTTCCAAAAATTTTTTGAACATATATAAAATATTGCTCAAATAAATCCTTTGTATAAAAATAATCTTGATTATATACATCCAAATACTCGGATATTGTTACTGATTTATTAAACCCATCAAAAAAATATCTTTTTAAACTTAGAAGATCCTCGCCAAATGTATTATTTAAAATTGAAATAAATAATTTCTTTTCAACCCCATTTATGTTTGGAAGGTATATATGAACCATAATTAATTTTTCTTTACCAAATAAATTCACTCCTGATTCAAGATAAACCCTAGGAAAATATTTTTTTATCCTAACAAGTTCATCTCTGACTTTAGGATTATCTTTTAGAACTATTTGAATGAAATATTTTGCGAAATTAGTTGTATTTATGGTATTTATTAAAAGAGGTTTTATTACAGGTAATTCTTTATTAGAGAACGAATCTAAAATATCATCAATGGTTTTAATTGTTATGTTTTTAAGTCTATAATTTTGATGTAAATCTCTTAATTTTTGTTGTTTAACCGCGTAAATTTGTTCCACAACATTTTTATCTTCAATTATCCTTTTTATTGCCCTCAAATCAAATATTTTTAATCTATTACAGTATTTTAAAAAATTTCTGAAAAACTGATATTTTTTTATGGATAAGTTAAATTCTTCTCTATTATTAAAATAAATTGGAAGAAAATCTTGGTAGATAAATCTGTTTAATTCTTTGTTAATAAACAGGTTATTTTTATCAATTGATTGAGATATTCCTTTTTTTTTAAAAAATTCTTGAAATTGATAAATATTTTTAATGTCTGAATTTCTAGATATAATTCTTCTAATTAATTTTAAGCTAGCTAAAATATTTACCAACAAATTTTTGATATAGAAAAATCCAAACCGTTGGTTTGTATTTAAAAATTGCAAGAATTCCTTTTTTAACTTTAAATCATTGTGAAAAATTCCAATATTTTTTTTTAACTTTTTAATTTGTTGTGTTTGGCTTAAAATTTCGTTAATTAAATCAGATTTTATAGTTCTTAGCGTTTCGGTTCTCCTTACGAAACTAAAACCATGTGGTGACCAATTATATATTCTATTAAGAATTATAGAATCTAAAATTGAGACTTTTCGAATGTCAGTATTTTCTAAATCAAATTTGAAGTTGATCTCGTATGATTTTTCATATTCAATGTGTTTCGGATTGATCATACTTCCTATTCTATAAAATTCTCGAAAATAATTGAGATTTAAGAAATTTTCAATCTCCGTATTTAAAAAACATGTTTTTTTAATAACAAATCCAAATCTTTCTAATTTATCTAGAAAATTACGCAAATCTTTTAGATAATATTGAGGGAAAATAAACCAACCAGAAATTTCCACAGTAAAATAGCTTTCTGATGATTTTGACATATAGAAAAATGGTAGTTCTTCAACGATAATGTCAATCTGTGCCTTATTTAAAATGGGATTAAATGTTAAAATGCAAAATATTACTCCCGCATTTATTGAACTCAAATTTATTTGATATGAAGGTGCTATGTAACTGTTATTATTAATCCATTGTAAGTTGGCCGTAAATTTTCTTAGACTAAGATATGTTTGAATTTCTCCATTTTGTTTAAAATCTTTGAAGTAATTTTGAAAATCCAATAAAGCTCTATAACTTTTAACTTTATAAAAAATTTTGATTAAAACTCTAATGGTTTCGATTATCTCGTCATTATACATAAATTTTGAAGATCTTAATACGAATTCCTTGAATAAATTATGATAGAAATTTTCCTTATTTTCATCTATTAGAAGAACATGTTTTCTTATATATTTAAAAAAAAATTGAGTTGGATTTTCGAATTTTTTAATTTTTTTTAATTTAAAAAATTTTTCTAGCCTATCAAATTCAGCTCTTAGAAAGTCATAATTTACCATTTTTTCTTTAAAAATAGAATCCCATTCTTTAACAACTTTTAATTTTTCTAAATCGTTCATTACAATTTGATTGATAATAATTTTTATGGTTTCATTGTTTACTAACATATTAGGTACAAAACACATTAGAGCTTCCCTAAGCAAAATAATAGGTAAAAATTTTTTATATGAATTAAAAATTTCAATAATAAGAAAATCATTTTTTGTTCTTTTAACCCCGATATTAAAAATATCTCGATCTTTTAATTCAGGATTATCCCTTTTATTGAAAATAATTTTAACTTTAGGTACACAATTTTCTAGATTCAAGTAAAATCGCAATTCATTAAGTAAATTTTGATAGATTTGATTTATAGACTCAATATTATCTAGTTCTTCTATGTTTTCCAAAAGATTTAAATAGGATTTTTCCAAATTGAGAACCTTGGGAATTATTTTAATTGGTTCATTTTTCTATTAATTAATTGAGTTATTTTATGTTTTATAGCCATTATTTTAGCACAAACGCTTATGTAAAAATTTAACATAACTAACTATGACTTGTGATGATTACTAATATTAATTTATTAAATTGATAAATTTACTTGTTATTATAAAAATATTAATATACTAATTATTACTAAATTATAGATATATTCATACAATATTTAATTTTATACTTTAAACTACATTTCAAAAAAAATACTCCTTAATTAAATAAAATAGATATTTTTAATTAATTATAATTAAAGTCAATTTTAATTATAAGTTCTTTATCAGTTTTTTGATTGAAAATCATTGTTATACAACGTTATAAAATCAATCAAGAATTTAATTCTCGAATAATAAAATTAGAAAAAAATGAAATTTTTTCTCATTGTAAAAATTCTATAAAAATTTTGAACATAGGCAGTTATTATCAGATTTTATAGGAATTTTATATATCTTAAAATCATACCCATCATAAATCATATAATGCCCATGAATTAGTGTATTAATTTTGCATATATCTTTAACAATCATGTGAGATATAGAAATTCCAGTAATCATATTTGTTGTACCTAAATTGATGGGTTTATATAAACTATCTGATGTGAGATATCTAAAAAATTGTGTTTTATTAAAAAAATCTGTTGGACCAAAAATACATCTAAGACAAGCTGATTTTTCTTCAGGATAAAAGCTATAAATATCTCCTAAGAAATAATTACAAACACCCCAATAATAAGGCTTATGATTTTTAATACAAAGATCGTTAATTAAGTATTGAGCACCATAGTAATCCGATGCACTTACAATAAAATCGCCCCATTTAATGATTTCATCTATTTTTTCTATATTTTTTGGATATTCTGCTTCTTTAATTTCTAGTAAATTCATTTTTTTTGGATAATCGAGTTTCATATTATAAGATTTAACATAAATTTTTGGATTTATCTGTAATAAGCGCTTTTTAGCTATATTTACTTTTAGACTCCCAATATCTTCAGGATAATATAATGTTTGTTGGTTTAGATTTGATATTTCTACTTCATCAAAATCTATAATTCTAAAATTATACACCCCAAAATAACTTAAACCAAGTAGTGCATTCGAACCAATTCCTCCACAACCAAACACAACAACTTTAGCATCTTTAATTTTCTTTTGATTTAGAATTGTATTTCTGATTTGTCGATTCCACCTTTCTTTTTCAATATCCTCTAATAATTCATTATCTTGTGCTATTGCGTTTAGATCGTATTTTTCAGAATACTTAATTTGCCTTGAGAAAAGTTTGATTTTAATTTCTTTTAATTTTGGTTGTTTATAGTATCTGTGTTCTAATGCTTTATTTAAAGCTTTAATTTTAACTTCAGGTTTAATTATACTCACCTTGTTTTAAAATAGAACCTCATTTTTTTAACTTTTTATTACCTCATATTATAAAATTTAATTTTTTTTAATAATAACATTATTATTTTTCTAATTTATTTTATAAAGGTCATGAAAATACACTTTAACATCTTTTTTGAGATTTTTGTTAAAGAACGGAGTAATTCTAATTTTAAATTAAGATGTAATTTTTGTAATACATTTTATTATTTCTTGTTAATTTATTAGTTTTCAAAATAAGATCCGATAAAAATAAATATACAATCAACTCAACTAATTCCGTAAAAATTATATGGGAAGAGGAAAACCTAGGTTTTTTGCCTTAAAGAGATAGTAAAAATAGACATCAAATATAGGATTAAATCTAAGAAAAATGCTACATGCTTCAAATGTAGGAAGATCGTTAAAGCTAAGAGAGTTTTATTTTTTTATAATAATTTATATACTCGAATTAAGAATATAAGATATCTAATTTATATCGCACTAAAATAATATGAATATAAAAAAAAGAAAAATATTTTATAAAATCATCAGTTCTTCAATGTTGCCTTCGCTTAGTCCCGGAGATTACGTAATATGCGGAGAGAAAAGACCAGAAGATATCAATGTCGGGGATATAGTAGTCATAAACAAAGATTTCATTCTCAGAAATAACAGGGATCTTATCTTCTTTAGTCAATTTAGAGATGAAGAGTTTTCAATAATTCATCGAGTTATCCATAAAGAAAAAAAGGACGGACAGTGGTATTTTAAAACCAAAGGAGACAACAACTCGAGAGTCGATGGTGGATCACGAATTATTGAACAAACTGATGACTATATTTTGGTTGAATATGATTCAGAAGCACTCCTTATCCCCGAATCCGAAATTATAGGGGTTGTTTTTACAAAAGTACCTAAGATTTGTCCTAGATGTGATAATAAAATATTGGATGAGGATATGAATCAGTTTGCTATTGATTTTAAAAATGACGGAAAATTTATTCTTGGAAAATTTAAAAAAGTTGAGCTTAAATTCTATTTTAATAATTAAGAAAGTAAAAGTAAAAATGAAGATTAGAATAAAATAAATATATAATAGTTAACCCACTTCTAATGTCGATATATAAAAAAAAAAAAAAAAATTTAATTTAGAAGAATTAGGTATAGAAATTCCAAATGTCGATTAAAGTTTAGACATACACCTTTTAAAAAAATTATAATTAATTCATGGCTTCGAATCCACATTTTTTTTTCTTTTTTTTATACAAGAATTCTGAAAAAAATTATTACATTATTAATGTAATTAATAACATTATTAATGCAAATTACAAATTCCTACTTAAAGCAATGGAATATTGAGGTTGTAAAAATAAATACTCTAAACAGATTGAAAAAAAGAAAAAAATAAAGAGACCTACGCAATTTTATAGAATTAAGCAAAATTAAAGATATAATTGAAACAGAACGATGAAAGAAGTTAAAAAGAATGCTCTTAAAATTGGGGCATTGGCTTCTGGAAGAGGCGTCAGTTTCGAAGCTGTAGTTCAAGCCACCAAAACTGGAATTTTAAAAGATAAAGCAACAATTGAGGTTTTAATATGCAACAAATCTAGAGCATATTGCATGAAAAAAGCAAAAAAACACAATATTCCATTTGTATTAATTGAATCAGATAAACACATAGGAACTAGAGAAGAATTTGATAAGAAAATGATTGAAGTGTTAGATAAATATGAGTGCAAGCTTGTTGTATTGGTAGGGTATATGCGTTTAGTAAGTCAAATGTTTATAAATCATTTTAATGGAAATGTGATGAATTTTCATCCTTCTTTATTGCCATCTTTTAAAGGAATGGATGCTGTTACAGATGCTTTAGCTTATGGAGTCAAAGTTTCAGGTGCTACCATACATTTTGTAGATTCAGAGGTAGATCATGGTCCAATAATTATTCAAAAATGCGTTCCTGTTTACGATACAGACACATGGGTAACACTCGATCTACGGATACTAACTTGTGGATGCGAAATATTTCCTAAAGCAATCGAGTTCTTTTGCGACAAAAGATTATATGTAGAAGGTAGAATAGTAAAAAGTCATGAAGAATTTAAATAATCGCTTTTCTTTATATATTGAAGATTAGAATAAAATAAATATATAATAATTAAAATAGATTTATTATGGATTTATATAAAAGAAATTATATCGTTTACTTTTACGTCTATTTCGTAGCGCAATTAATTTTTACGTATGTTCACGTTTTTCTACCCGTTTATTTTTTCAATGTTCTTAAAGTTAATCGAGCAGAGCTCGCTTTTGTCCAGATTTTTTCTTATTCTGCGTTCTTTATAAAACCTATTATAGCTATTTATTTTGATAAAGAAAAAGCAACGAGAAAATTATTGATAATTATAAGTTCGGTTGGTGTGCTGTTTAGTTTTATTCTTTTTATTTTAAGTCTTAATTTGCTTATTATATTTGGAATTTTTCTCGGAATCAATTTCGCATTCCTCTCTGTGGTAGATGTTTCTGTTGACAAGTTAATTGTTTATTTTTCACCAGACGAAAAAATAAAAGATAAAAATGTTTTATGTATCCAGTTAGGGGCAATGTCCGGAGCTATTTTTCCAAATATTATATTCATTATCATTTTTACAGACCTTTATTCTTTAAACATTTGGAATCAATTTTTTTTAATAGGCATTATAACTACAATACCCGTAATATTTCTAAGCTTTCTTTTGAATACAAATCTAGAAGCTACTAAAGAAAATCAAATACTTGAAGAAAAAAAATATGATATAAAGTACATGTACATTTTTTTAATATGTATATTTATATTTCTTGTATACGCTAACAGATTATACGATTATCCCCTTGAACCGTGGTTTTTGAACAAATATGGGGAAAAAAACTTTATATTATTTACAATGCTTCTTTCTTTATTAATCCTTATAAACGCTTTGGGAGTAGTTATAGCCGGAATTATTTCAAATAGGTTTGATAGAAAAAAGATATTAATTTATTCTTCAATTTCAATGGGTATTATATTTATAATAGTACCTTTCGTTGATTTTATAACTTTTTTTATTCTCTTTGGGATAATACAGATATTAGCTGGATTTTTATTAATTAATTTAACTTCTATAATGATTGATTTATCTCAAAAAAAAGTAGTTTATTATCAAATAATGGCTTCCTTTGCGATTTTAGCGCGCGTGGTTTTTCTTCCACTAGGCACCTATTTAACTTTATATATCTCAACAGAAGTAATAATCGTGATTGCGGGTATATTGACAATTCTTTCTGTTGTTCCACTTTTTTTCATCAAGGAAGATTTCAAGCAAACTTCTGCAAAATAAATTTAAAATCGTAAGAATTAAGAATTTTTTTTCGAATTTGTTTTTATATTTTAGTATGATCTTATATCTCAATATTAAGACAGAACTTAATGAAAAATTGGACTACAAATTATTTTATAGGTAAAATTTCATTATATAATATAAATGATTAGAAACAGAACTAAGATATTCTTGAGATGAGATAAATGTCAAAAAAAGTTAATCCAAATCCTAATAATCCATATAGAGTAAGAAACTCGCCTGCGTCTAATAATCCTTCGGGAAGTCCCGGTCATGAATTTATCGATTTCGATACGCAAAGAGTGTGTCCGGCGTGCGGTAAAGTAATTAAACTAAGCCATAATTTTTGTAAATACTGTGGAGTTGATTTAAGCGAGATAGAGCCAATCGGAAGTTCAGACGAAATTTCAAAGCAATTAGCCATAACGGCGGTCACAGATCCAAATGCGGAAGTCAGAAAGGAAGCTGTTGACACTCTTGGAAACTTTGGAGAAAAAAAGGTATTAGGCGTATTGACTTATGTTCTTTTAAACGATCCTGACGAAATGGTTCGGAAGGAGGCCGCAGACGAGTTAGGAGATATGCATCATCAGTATTCCCTTGAAGCGTTGGCTAAGGCCCTTAAAGATAAAAGCCCCATAGTAAGAAAAGAGGCGATTGAAGGACTTAAGAAAATCAAGAAAAAGGTTAAAGAAGAGAAAATGGATAAAGGTAAACCGGCGGAGAGAGGAATAGAAGAGAATAAGGAAGAAGAAGTTGAAGAACCAATTGAAGATGACGATCCAGAAGAATATTTACTTTAAAAATTTTTATTTTTTTCCTTTAAATTTTATAATCTTTTTAGAATTGTCTTTTTTTAGAAATAGTCTTTTATTGAGGTTTAATCTTCCTTACTTGGAATTTTTCGAAGTTCTCTTCTTTTTGGAGATTTGGATTCTGTTTGTTTACTACTTTTAAGAGATTCTTTGACTAATTTTATGAGATCGGTTTTTCGAGCATTAGCCGGTAGTTTTATTTTGTGCTCGGCGCAATAATTCCTGAGTTCTTTGACAGTCCAAGAAGCGTAATTTACTTCGGCTGAAAGTTTTTTCTCCACTGGTTTTTTTGTTGGTGCCTTTTTTTTAGCAGGCGCTTTTTTAGCTGTTGGCTTTTTTTTGGCTGGTACTTTTTCTGCAACGGGTTTTTTCTTAATTGGTTTTACAGTAGGTTTTTCTTTAGCTTCTCCCTTAAGTTCTAAAATCTCAACCGCTTCAACAATTCCACTTTCATCGTTGAAATAAGCCCTTAACATGTGTCCGGTAGAAATTTCAATCATTCCTTTTGGAACTTTCTTTACGACTTCCCAACCAGTCTCTTCTAATACTTCACCTAGAACATTAACTTTTTTAGTGACAGCTCCATATAGAGTATGTCCTAGAATTAAGTTTTGTCTTTTATAATTTTCTGGAACTTGCATTTTTAGAATTTTTTCTTTAATTTTATTTTCTTCTACTGAGCCTAGTGAACTTCGTGGTGGCGTATAGGATCTAACAGGTGCTGTTTGATAAGCAGGTTGATACGATTCTTCACGAATTGGTGCGGTGCTTTTAGTTTTTGGAGTATCGCTACCAGAAGATACGGAGACTGGTTCTTTTGGTTTTGTCTCCACCTTAACAAATTTAGGTCCGTGGTCTGGAAAAATACCCGCATCGATCATTTTCTCTCGGTCGACATTTCGGATATAACGCATGTCTGCCAGTTTTTCCGTTACTTCCATAGATTTAAAATTAAATGCTCGCAAAAATTCTACAACCTCATCGCCTTGATCCACGGAAACAATTTTACATCGATGAAAAGCGGCTTGTCTAACTAATTCTTCTTGGAGCTGACTTGCAACTCGTGAGGAAATAAACCGTTTTCGAACGGAAGATTTCGCCCCTTTCCAAATATAAATTCTTCTGATGCCTTCTTTTACAATTATGATGACTTGTTCGGGATGTAAAAATTTCCTTCCATTATCCTCGCGGAATTCTTCTTCCGCGACATTTAATCTAACACTATTACCAGAGTCGTCTACTTCGTAGAGCATGAAATAATCGTATTCATCAGACATTTTATAACCGTGTTATGGTGAGAAATTTAATTAAGAAACTTTAAATTTTAGTTCTTTAACAAATTTATATATTAAATAGTTAAAAATTTATTTATTAAAGAATTGCTAGGATGACGAATTAAATTCTTTTTTTATTAACAAAAAGTAATAAATCCCTTGGTATTGTTGGATTAGTCTCCAAAAAAATTGAATTATGATTTAAATTAATTATATCTTAACCGAAATTGTTTTTAAAAAGAAAGAGATTATAGATTAAAAAAATTAATTTAATTACTCCCTATCTACTTATCGTGTAAGATGTTGTCAATAGATAAAACGAAATCAACAAGAATCCTTCTGTCCGTTATTTTATCGAGTATTTTCAAGGCGTAAGTGTCCTTAAAATCAAATATACCCCCCAGAAAGTAGTCTCTCCATTTATCCGCTTTCTCGATTTCGGCTATAATTTTTCCTGTTGAAAGATCTTTTACTTTGAAAGAAAATCCCATAAAATTACCTAGTGCTTCGTACCATCGATTCCCCTCAGGATCAGTTAAAAATAATTTTGGTTTAAATAGGGTAAGAATTTTCTTCTTAATTCGTGCTATGATATTCCCTTCAGAATCCTTTAAGGTTTGGGCGTTACGCGCACTAACTATTTTTTCGTGAATTGTGGCTGCTACAGTTCCATCAACTTCGCGCAATTCAATTCTTTTTCTGACGCTAAGTATTTTTCGGTGCATTTTACCAATAATTTGTCCTTTTTCGTTAAGAATATCTCCGCTACCCCAATCCCAATATTTTTCTTTCAAGATATAATAATTTCGATTGATATCAAACAGTCCTCCTTTACGGCTGTAAGCGGCATGTTGAGTTTGTGCTACCGCTTTACTTTCAGGCTTTATTTTGCTCTCACCTTCATTTGTAGTTAGCTTATTCCCGCATTGGACGCAAAATTGATGATTAGAAGACTTAATTTTCGCTCCACACATTTTACAAAATTTATATGATGTCATTTAAAGCAAGTTATCTTTAATTAAATTGATATTTCTTTTAATAGGAAGATATCAAAATTCTCATAAAAACTTAATGTTAAGAAAAATAGTTATGTTGAATCTTTAGAAAATGTTATAATTAGAAAATGTTTACCTTAATTAAATAGATAAAATAAAATGATTTAAAAATTATGACCAGTATACCGAAACTTTTAAAATTAAAGGATTATATAACTCTTACCGGAACCGCATTGGGAGTTATAGCCCTTGTATGTGCGACTTTTGGATCCATTGCTTTCATTTCTGTAGGGTTTATGCTCGTTACTTTAACCTTAGGAACAGATATGCTAGATGGATATATAGCTCGTAAAACTGGAACTGTAAATAAAATCGGTATAGAATTAGATTCTCTTAGTGATTCTTTAACATTTGGTATCGTTCCTGCAATATTAACTTATCAGGCCTTTAAAACCGGAGAAATTTACGATGTTGTTCTAATAATAGGATGTGTTTGTTTTATTTTTGGCGCAATTCTTAGATTGGCTAGATTTAACATTTCAACAGAAGATCCCGGATATACTGGAGTTCCAACACCTATTTCGGCTTTATTATTGTTAGCCTTCTTCTACGCGAATTATTTTTACGCTCACGCTTTAGGAAGTACATCTTTTGCAAGAATTTCTTATTATTTAATACCACTAATCTTGATTCTAATTGGTTGGTTTAATATCACCACTCATATAAGTTTTGGTGAGAAAAGTAGAAATGTTTATATCCTTGTTTTGATAATTGCCCCAGTAATTCCAATTATAGCTATCATTGGAATTATGAATCCAGATTTCTTGATTTCCTTGATTGTTAGTATATTCTTTTTTGGATCTTTTCTTTTCGCAATTATATATATCTTTATAGGTTTTTTCATAAAACTAAAAAAAAAGAAAAATTAAAAGAATCTAATCAATCTAATTAATCAATATTCTTTTTCACTTTATTTTTTTTAAAACAATTTCTCTTTCCACGATTCTATTGACTCAAAAATTTGGTATTTATCGTTTTCAGTAAGCGATTTTTTTTTCTTAAATTCAGATATCGAATTTTTTATATTATGTAATGTAACTGAAAATCCTATATTTTCTAGAATTAGATCTGCTATATTTTGTAGTTCTTTACTAAGTTCTACCCCATTAATTACATCCAACTTTTGAAGTATCGCATTAAATGCATTATTTATTTGCATTCCTACTCGATCACCTGCCTTTGGATAGGCTCTTGATACATAACTACTTTGTGGTTGAGATTCTTGAATAAAATCAGATTTTAGGGGAATATTCACACTAGTCTCTTGAAGTGGCGGTGTTTCTTGAATTTCTTGTGATTCTTTGCTTACTTCCTCGCTTAGTTTCATCGGTGGAATTTCTACGGGGCGCAAGGGTTCCTGAATAATCGGCTCTGAAATAGCTGGAGCTGGTTGATCCGCTGGAATAATCGGTTTTTCAATCATTGCTGGTTTGGGTTGGGTTGACACAGCAAAATCAGGCAAAGCAGCTGCCCAAGTTGTTTCGATTATAGGAGTTAAGAAGTTGATTAAAGGCTTATAAATACTTCCAAATCCTACTGTATCATCTAAAGGTTCTTGCGATTCGCTTTTTTCTAAACTTATTAATATATGCGTATTATCTCCCTTCAGAGCAACAATATTCTCATTTTTAAGAGTTCTAAACTCTAAATTTGATTTTTCCTTAAATTTTTTAACTAGACTATTTGTATGAGGATCTGAAGAGGCGATTTTTATTTTAATTGCTGGAAGAAGATTTTGAAATTGCTCAATTTTTAAATATTTTTCAATTTTTGGGATTATAATAATAATTTCTTCCTTAGAATTCTCAATTATATTAGCAATCTCTTCACTTATTTTGAGTTTACTCCTTATTAACCAAAAATTATCTATTTTTATTTTATCCGGTGAAAGGCTCTTTTTGAGAAAATTTTGCATTATGTCTTCTATTGGTTTATTAATACCGGAAGGGCCGTATATTGATTCTTTAATTAATTTATTTATCCCATCTGAAGTTATTTGTACAATGTTTTGTTCGTCTTTAATTCCAACCTCTTCCTGTATTTTGTTTAAACTAATTTCAAATTGATTTAACATATTCAAAAAAACCATTTTAAAATCGCTTCTTAATTGAAGCATCGTGTCGATTACATTATCAGTTTGGTTTTCAATAAGAGTTAATTCTTCTTCAAATGTTTTGCCCAAAGTAACGGTTAAATCTTGAATTATCTGCTGTAAGTTCTCTTTGAAAATACTTTCAATAACATTTAACACTAGATCTTCTTTTTTTTTGAGATCTAAAAGTATAACTCTTTCTTCAATTACATTTTTTAATTTTGTTAAATTTCCAAGAAATTCAAGAACCTTAACCTTAATAGAACTTTTTGCTTTTTCCCGAAAAATTATTAATAATTCTTTTATTGCTTTGACTTTTTCCATATTTTCAACGATTTCGTCAACATCTTTTTTTTGAATCATTGAATCTTCGTCGAAATATTTTCTTAACTCATGAAATTTGTCATGTAAAGATTTATCGCCATCGTCTTTTTGATATATTTGATTTATAGATTTAACAACTATATCTCTTACAGCATTTTCAAGGAATCCTAATTTTGCGTCGATATTGGAATAATAATTCAAGATTGGAGTCAAGGGAGCAACGGCTAAGTAATGCATAAGAATTTCTGGTTTTTGAGGAAGTATTTGGATAAATAAATTAGTCTTAATGAGCTCTTCAATTACCGTAGAAAAATTTTCTGGAGATAAATTTGGAGCTAAAGAGTGCAATTCATCACGCGTCAAAGCCGATTTTCCTAAACACTCGAAATAAATTTTTGTTGCTTCTTCAGAAAGTTTTAGCTCTTTTAAAAATTCACTCAAATCTTTCACCTATTTTTAACTTCTAAAATCCTTAATGTATTTTTCATATAAAAATACAATTATACTAACATTTATAAATTTCTGTGTTGATTTTATACCTCACTATTTTTTAATTTGATTTTGCGATTATTTGAAGATTTTACATTGGATCTCTATAAGGATTATATTCTTGTAATAATTTCTCTTTTTCTCTTAATCTCTTTTTCCATTATGCAGAAAATGAAAAATAGAAGTATTAGAGCCCCTCCAGTTCACATAATAGTGAACATATAGATCAAAATAAAAAGGTGAGACCAGAGATTAAAATTTGTACAGAGTGTGGTACTCCCTCGAAATCAAGCGAGCAAGAAATATGCTTTAACTGTAAACATCACTAAATTATTATAATTATAAATTAAAATATTAAAAAAAATTACAAATAAGACTAATTTATGGATAAAATAAAGTTAAATAACATAACTTTTATTTTACCTTTATATACTTTATTGGATAATTGCTTTGAATTTTTTGCAAATTTATGTAAAAAGATTTTGATTTTGTAATGTCAGCAAAGATAGATTTAATCAACACTGAAGAAGTAATCTTTTACATTGATTTAATTAAAGATTATATTAATCAAGATACTTTAATTAAAGAGATTGAAGCTTTTATTGAATTAAAGAGTAATTTAAGTAGTTCAAGTACTTACGGTATAGTAATTTTCCAAGAAGAAGAAAATCCCTTCTACTTATACGATATGACTGATTCTGAATCAATTATACGAGTTATTAAAGAAAAATGGGAAAACAGACCAAAAAATCAATCATTTATAGAAAATGGTCTTTTTGAAATCTTGTCATATATTTTTAGGAAGAGTAGACAAGTAAAAAAGGTTTATCGAATTATAGTTATCTCTGATACACCCAGCAAGAGGTCCGACGAATATCATCAAGCCGTGTACGATTTAATTATTAAATCCAAAAAATTTTCCACCATTGTGGACATTATTCGTGTTGGAGAGAGCGAATATTACGAGGATGAAGTAAAAATAAAAGTTATCGCAAGCGAAACTAATGGAGGCGTGTTTTTTTGTAATAATTCTCAGTTTGAAGATGTTCTCGGTTCTTTAGTCAAAAGTAAACAAGAATTTAATATTGTCCGAGGAGAACAGGAAGGAAGTCAAATTCTAGAAGAAGACAAAAAATTTTACGAACGATTGGCAGTAGATTTAATAACTCTTGAACCAGAAGATGAAGGAATTTGTTCGATTTGTGAACTTGAGGTATGCCCTGTTTGTGGAGCCTATAGCGACGAAATTCACAAATGTTATAATTGTAACGCTAAATATCATGGCTGTTGCGCATCACGATATTCTATTATAAAAAATATTGGTTTTAAACATATTTTTCGATGCCCATCGTGTGAGACTCTGCTGAAACTTGATGAAGATTATGTCGATCTCGTATACGAAGAAGATTTTGAAGAGGGAAGAGAACTTGAATTAGCACAAGAATTTAAAACCGAACAAAAATTTGTAGAAGCACCTGAACTTGAAGCAGCACAAGAATCTGAGACCGAACAAGAACGTGTGGAAACACATGAATTTGAAGCATCACAAGAATTTGAAACCGAACTAGAATTGGAAGTGACAGAGGAATTGGAAATGGATCAAGAATCAGTAGCCGAACAAGAAAGGGTAATTGAATTAGAAAAAGAACCCTCTATAGAAGAAGAAATTGTTGAAATAAAGAAACCTCCACCTCCACCTCCAAAGAAAAAGATTAAGATTGGAGGATATTTTGGTCGAGAAATTGAATATGATGCCAATTCAACAAGCGAAGTTAAATATAGAGTTAATTCAACAAGCGAAGTAAA
>JAUWBH010000052.1 GCA_030605085.1 Promethearchaeota archaeon
ATGGTTGGAAAAACAACAACCTTACCTTACAAGAAAGAGCGTGGACTTGTTTAAATTGCGGGACTACGCACGATAGAGACGAAAATGCGTCTATTAATCTGAAAAAGGAAGGCACGAGAATCTTACGAGAAGAGAAACGTATCACGATCATCCATGATGATACCCCTACCGTTGGAACGACGGGAAGTCACGCCTTTGGAGAAGATGTAAGACCTAAAGAGATCCTTCGGAATCTCTTCGGGCAGTTTTCGAGGAAGAAGGAATCTCGCCCTTTTAAGGACGAGTAGTTCAATAAAACCATTCGTACTTGAAATTAGAATTACAACTCATTTAAAAAAGCAAGTTTAAATAGAAAAATTTAGATTGAATAAATAAGAAACATTAAAATTTTAATGATTTTACATAAGATTTTTTTTTGAGGTATTCGCCGTGTTGCGTCAAGTATATATTATTAAAGATGGTAATTTCTTGTACGAGAGAAATTATGGGAAAGTTATTTCTAAAAAGGATTTTCAGATTTTTTTTAAAGCAATAAAAGAGAATGCTCTATTTCAGTTTAAAACTGGAGCATCTAATTATGTTTATATTAAATACAATATAACTTATATTTTTGAAAGAAAGTTTAATCTATTTTTTGTTTATTTTACCGATTTAACTGATGAATTTAAATACACTGAAATTGAATTAAAGAACTTAAGAAAATCTTTTTTTAAATTATTTCCAGATTTATCCGTTAAACCCATAGATATTTCTAATTTAGAGGATTTAAATCCTGTTATGGATAAGATCCATAGAAATCTAAGACCAAAAATATCATTAATCGGATTTTCAGGAGTTGGAAAAACAACTATTACAAAATTAATAAACGAGAAAGACATTCCGATGGAACATGTTCCAACTATTACTGGAGAAAGGGCAACGCTAAAAATAGATAATTTAGAATTTCATTTGTGGGATTTTGCCGGACAAGAACAGTTCAGTTATTTATGGCGAAACTTCATTCAGGGATCAAATGTCGTTTTTTTAATAACAGATTCCACACAAGAGAATATAGAAAAAAGCAGGTTTTTCATCGAATTGATGAGACAGGAAGCACCAGACGCTCATGGTGCAATCATTGCTAATAAACAAGATTTACCAGACGCTTTGCACCCCGAACAAATCGAAGATATTCTTGGTTTAAAGACATATGCTATGGTCGCAATAAATGTTAGAAATCAAATTAGAATGATTCAAATTATTGCCGATGTTCTTGAAATTAATACTGCAATGTCTCCTTTATTAAAGCCGTTATTTGAAAAGGATCTTTTATTGATGGACTCACAACGAGCATTTGAGAGAGGAGATTATGATAAAGCTTCAGATTATTTCAAACAAATTTCTGATATTTGCCTTGAATTAGGGGACGAAACGCTTGGAAGAGAATTTTCCGAAAAAGCTCAAAAATTAAAAGAAGCAGTACACCAAAGTATTTCCGAATGTACGGCTCTAGAAAGTGGAAATTCGGTCAGCGAAATGGAAACACCTATCACTAAAGTGGAAACACAGTCCGACGATCTGGAAAAGAAAGTTAGTGAAGTGGAAACTCCAGCCACTAAAATAGAAATACCGGTCACTAAAATGGAAACGCAGTCTAAGGAATTGGAAAAGCTAATCATTGAAGTGGAAATTCCTGCCACTGAAGTAAAAACATCAGTCGTTAAAGTGGAAACGCAATCTAACGAATTGGAACAACTACTCATGGAGGTGGAAATGAAGTCTAACGAACTGGATAAATTAATCAGTGAATTGGAAGCTCCTACTACTAAAGTGGAAACGAAAAAATTAGTCAGTGAATCGGAAAAGCTGAAAGAATAAGTGAATTATGATAAAGCAACAGAATATTTTAAACATATTTCTGAAATTTGACTTAAGTTTAGATTTTAAACAATATTTACAGATTTATGAGAAATTTTAATATTAAAACAATAATTTTTGACTTAGGCGGAGTCTATTTTAGTTCTGGAACGACTTTAGCTATAAAAAGAATCGTAGATTACTACAATATAAGGGATAAAAAAGTAGTAAAGGATATTTTTGGCAATAAACCTGAAAGCGAAGGACATTTGCTAAGATTAGGTTTAATCACTATGAAAGAATTTGAACGAAGTATTGTTTCAAAATTACAATTACAAGAAAAAGATAGAGATAATATTAGATATATATGGTTTAACTCGTATATTCCAAACTATCGGATGAAAGAGGTTGTAAAACAATTAAGAAATATGGATTATAAATTAGTAATTTTTAGTGGTAATGTAAGAGAAAGAATTGAATTTTTAGATAGTAGATATAATTTCTTGAGATATTTCGACGATTCATTATTTTCTTACGATTGTCAAAAAAATAAACAAAACATTGCATTTTATCGTGAATTATTAAATTATATTGATTGTAATTCTAACGAGTCAATATTAATTGATGATCAGACAAAAAATACGAAAATGGCAGAATCTTTGGGATTTAATGTAATAAATTATTGTTATACTGATCAATTAATAGAAGAATTAAAGAAGTATAATATAGAATTAGTTCTTTAAAATTATTATTAAATAGAATCCCTAAGTTTTACATTTGATATTATATTTTTAAATTTATGCCAGAATATAATATTAAAACTTAAGAGGTATGAAAAAATGGGTGGAATTAAGGACTTAAAAGAGGTATTTTCTGAGATGAATAAAAGACTTTCGGAGTTAACAAAAGAATTGGAGGATACTAAAAAAACTATCCGGGAATCGTTAAAATTAACATCCGATACAATTAAGGAGATGACAGAGAGTTTTTCGAAAGCCTTAAAGGATGCTTTAGAAAAAATGTCGGATATGAAAATTCAAATGAATGTGAAAGACTCGATCCTTAAAAGTCTTGGAATAGATGGATTTTTTCCGGATTTTCTAAAAAAAAAGTAAGTTTTTCGTGTATATACCATACTTTTTTTAACAACTAAATAATTTAAAAAATGAATTATTTATAATCATCAACTTAAATTAATGATTAATTTAGCTAATTAAACGATGTAAGTAAAATGAAAGCAAACAACATAATAATTGTACCTGAATTAATTAAAACACTTTCGTATATTGGGGGTCATGCTAAAGTCTTTTATTTAACAGAAAAAGGTTATGAAGTAATTGCTAGACTTTTTTTATTCTAATTACGGTGATTTTGCATCGAGAATGTCTCATGCTGGTCCTAATCTAAAAACTCCTGGAGCTCAATGTCTCGGGATGCATGTATTTGAATTAGAATTTTTATCTATTTATTTTTATTTTTTTAACAATTTAAGCATCAGCGCCTTTTGTAAGTGGATTCTATTTTCTGCTTGGTGAAACACAATCGAATTCTCTGAGTCCAATATTTCATTTATTATTTCAATTCCTCTATGTGCAGGTAAACAATGCATAATTAATGGGCTTTTTTTAGCGTAGTTTAGTAATTCACTATTTACTTGGAATTTAGGTAAAAAAATTTTTAATCGCTTCTCAGTCTCTTCTTCTTGCCCCATAGATACGAAAGTGTCAGTATATACAACGTCAGCTTCCTTTATAGCCTCTTTTGGGTTTGTATAAATTTTGAAAAATTGAGATTTTTTTTCTTTTTCAACCCAATCTATTATATCTTGATGAGGTCTATATCTTTCTGGAGTTGCGACTAAAATAGGAATATTTAACTTTACACATCCAATAACTAAAGAATTGCACACATTATTACCATCTCCCACCCACGATACTTCAATATTCTCAAAACTTCCAAATCTCTCTCTTATCGTCATTAAATCTGATAAAATTTGGCATGGATGATACATATCAGACAAGCCATTTATAATTGGAACGTTTGAAGCACTTCTCATAATTTCAAGATCTTTATGATCGTTGACTCTCGCCATTATTAGATCGACATATAAACTAATACATTTTATTTCGTCCGTTAAAGCTCCAAGATGTAAATTAGTTGTTCTCCAATCTATGTAAATAGCGTTTCCCCCCAATTGATACATCCCATTTTCAAAGGATAGCCTTGTTCGGGTAGATGTTTTTTGAAATAGTAAAGCGATACACTTTCCATTTAGTTTTGAACTATATTTATTTGGATTCTTTTTTACATCGTCAGCTAAGTCTAAAAGAGAAATTACCTCTTTATTGGTTAAATCCTTGATTGATAACAGATCGTTCATAATCGTAGCGAACCTTTTATTTTATTCCATTTCTGCCCTTTTTTGCCAAGTTTTAATTACGATAAGCATTACTATAAGTGAAATGATATAAACGATTAAGAATAATGTCCATAAAATTACCTCGTCAGAATTGTTTTCTAAATAAGCCCTAATTATCCTATAAACGAAATATATAGTTAAAAGCCATAGTAATTTCAATCGATATTGTAATTTATTCATTTTCAGATTCTTATGAAAATTTTTAATATTATAATATTTAATATTGTAATTATATAAGAAGATTATAAAATAAATAAATGAACAAGATGTCAGAAGAAGAAAAAAAACCTCCAAGGTGTTTTTTGTGTTCAAAAAATTATGCTGATTCCTTAGATGAACTACACTATTGTATATGCGATATTGCAATCTGTCATGAATGCATAAATTCAGTTAAAAAGAATGATAAAATATGGATATGTCCAAAATGTAAAGCAGAAAACAACATTCAAGAAAGCAGATTATTTCGAGAGAAAAATATCTAATTTTACTTTTTAAATGTTCATATTACCTGTATAACCCTTTTCGTTTGTTAAAAGGTAATTAAGCGATTCGTCGGCGCTTTTATCGTAAAGATTTGCTAAAGTCTCCTTGTCTTTATAACAAATAGTTACATTTGGATCGTCAATTTTTCCCTCACCAACAGTCATTTTCCAGTCTTCAAATATCAAATAAATATTAACTTCGTCATCACGAGTATTGAATTGATATTTAGCGTTGAAAACGAATCCAGTCTTCTCGTTATTTATTTCCTTACGCATTTTTCTTTGCGTATCAAATACATCGCAAGTAAGTTTAACGACTCTTTAAAGTTTTCAATCTTTTCATCGATTTCTAATTCTTTTATTTTAATTATAACACCATAAAATTCTATACCTTAAAGAATTTGTATTTAATATAGCTCATTTATTTTCTTAAATATTTATTATTTATTTTTAATCTTAATAATTAGTTCAATATTTTGTTCATGTAGCAAATTTTATTTGGAACCTATGATGAAAATCTGAGAAATGATTAAATTAAAATGAAATAATCAGAGGAAGACTGAGGTTCTAATCCAAATTCTAAAGATCGAATTCAAAGAACAATTTTATTTTAAAAAAAATTAAAAAAAAACCTAGTTTTTAGGTCGCAAAATCTTAAAATTGTCGTTAGTAAAAAGTTAAAAGCATTCGAATAATTTTTATTATTTAAATTTATTAATAGAAAAAAAGGGACCTCATATTGGCAGTAATATCAAAAGTTTTAGAAATAAAAAACTGTAAAAAGGAAATTTTTTTAGAGGCAATTTACAAACCGAAGCTCTGGGAAGAATTAAGCCCCGTCAACGAGATAGAAGCAGAATTTATCGCTCCAAATGTGTTGCATACAAATATAGTTGATTATATAAAAGTTGTAAATATCCCTATAGAGATGGAAGGAGAATTAGTGCTGGTCGATAAAGGGGAAGAGGAAGGAAGAGGTAGGTTAATTGAATTCAATGTTCGAAATAATAAGGATATAAAAGAGTTAGACGGAAATATAAGAGTTAAAGCACTATCTCCAAACGAATCTAAAATAGGCGTTTTTATTCACAATTTTGAGTTAAGCAGCAATTTTCTTAATTTGTTTGGAAGTGCCACAGAACTTATATTAAGAACAAAAATAACCGCTCTATTGAGAAATTTGGAAAAATACTGTAAATCTCGAGATTTAAAAGATTTTTTATAGATTAAATTTGATCTTTCAATCTACAATTTTTTAATTGAAGAATATTTTCTTGTTAGTTAAAAAGAAAAATTTATGTATGTGATCTTTTCTTATATTATCAAGAAATAAAAGAAAAAAAAAGAGATAATTACCAAATAAGATATTATTTTAATTTAAACCGAATATATAAATTTCCTTATTGAATAATCTAATCTTAGATTGTAAAATTTGCAAAAAGGTGTTTTGGGATTAATATATGGATTCTTGACGCAGAATCAGGAGTGACAATGCTCTACAAACCATACATGGATTTATCTATAAATGAAGATCTTGTCTCAGGCTTACTTACTGCTTTAAATCAATTTACTATTATGGAATTTAAAGAACAGGGAATAGAATCAATTGATATGGGAGGTTTAAGATGGGTTTATGTACTAGATAAAGAAAAAAACTTATTATTTATAGCCGCAGCAAATAAAGACGATAAAGCAGTAATGCTAAGGGCCAGATTGAATGTCATAAGACAATCGTTTATTAAAGAATATATAGATGACAACAATGAATGGAGGGAAAATTGGAACGGAAACATCGAAATGTTTATCCCCTTTAAAGATGTATTAGACGAATACTATTCAAATTGGCTCGCAGCGGAGCATATAACGACGATGGCGGAATTTTTTGATATTTTAGGAGTATTCCAGCAGCTATTTTTTGATATTTTAGCAGTAGTTCATAATCATGTTCAAGAAGAGCCAAAAGAGAGAATATATTTAAAAATCGAAAAAATGTTCGAAAATTATATAAATGACGAGTACGTAAAAAAGAATCCTGAATTGAACAAAATTACATTTTCGAGAGAGGCTGGAATCAATATTATTACAATCAATCCGAACAATTGTAATTATATAGTTGTAGAAACACAATTAATAAATTTAATCAAAAGCGTTATGGAAATAATTAAAAGTGAAATTACCCACCTTAAAACTCTAGAATTTTTCGCTAAAGAGAAATTTTTCGATTATATTTTAAACAACATCAATCTTTTGAATCAATTGCACTTAGACAAATTTTTATTGCAGCTTTTTTTAACAGAATAACTTTTAGTAAAAGAACTTGTTCTTTTTATAGATTTTGTATCATTTTAAATATTTTAAAATGACTTTTACTGAGGAAAATTCAAGAATTAAGTTAAATACTTCACAACTTTATCATTTAATTAAACTTAATGAAGATAATTTTATTTTGAAAGATTTATTAAAAAAAGTTTATTTAATAAATTAATTAATCGAATTCTTATTATTAATCTAAAAAATAATGATTCATTTTCCTCTTTTAATCACAATTTTTATCATTTTCGCATTAATAATCGTGAGTTATTCGATTAAGGATTTAGATTTCGTCGCAATATCTTTATTAGGTACTTTTTTTGTGGGAACTCTTACTGGTTTGATAATGGGGCTTGGTCTTGAAGCATTTATCCTTTTTGTTGCGTGGGAGGCAATAATTATCATATTAAGTATGAGCATAATTACTAAAATCGCACAAGATTCTAATATATTAGAGTATGTTGCCGTTAAGCTTTTTAAAATTTCTAAAGGTAATCAAAGGACTTTTTTTTGGCTTCTTTGTATAATTACAACGCTTCTTGCCGCAGTTATTAATGATGTTGTGGTTGTTTTAATTATGGCTCCAATAGTAATTCGTTTATGCCACTTTTTAAAAATTAGGTCAGGTACTTATTTAATGGGAATGACCGTGTGTATAAATATTGGGTCGATAATCACTCCATTCTCAAGTGGAGAAAATATTATTATTTCTACTGCTTTTAAGTTGAATACACTTTATTTTATTCAATATTTTTGGATCTTTTCGTTTAGTCTATTGATCATGACAATTTTCCTAATGGATAGATTTATTTTAAGTAAAGAACCTAGAATTGAGGAACAACAGAAAAAATATGTTATAGATTTAATTGATACAGATGTTTTGGTTAAAAATAAAAAAATGTTTTACATTAATTCGGTGGCTATTATTATTACAATTGTATTATTTGCGGTGTTACCACTGCTTTATTTAACCGCCGCTGTATCTGCCTTAATACTTGTACTCATAAATAGAAAATTTATTAAAAAACAAATGAGCGGACTTTTAAAAAATATTGAATGGGAAATAATTTTCTTTTTTATCTCCCTATACATTGTAATAGGGTGTCTATTAGCAGCTGGTTTTCAAGAGTTAATCGCAATGTTTCCCTTCGGAACATTAAGTGTATTTTTATTGTGTTTGGTCATTCTTATTATAGTCAGCTTGTTATCTGGAGTTGTTGCTAATACACCTACGGCCTTAATTTTTATCCCAATTATACAAACATTAATCCTTTTAGGGTTTCCTCCAATTCCACTAATTTTTGCACTAATCATTGGAGTGAATCTGGGCGGTAATTTCGTACCTCAAGGTGCTGCGTGCGATATGATGACACTAAAAATCGCACAAGATAAAGGAGTTGAAAATTTTAGCTACAAGCGCTTGTTTCGAACAGGATCCAGTTTTGCGCTTATTCATCTTACCGCTTCAATCGGTTATCTATTTATTCTCGTTTTAATTTTTGGATAGATAAAGAAATTATATTATCCGTTTTGGATTTTGTAGCGTTTATATCATATATTTCGTGAATCTCTCCCCTTTCCTTAAAGATTTCTTATACTTCTTCGACCTTTAAGTAAATTTATCCTTTCATCTTCGCACAATTCATTCAACCTCTTTTTTATTTATAGTAATTTAGTATAAAATTTAAAGAAAAAGAATATGAAAAAAAAATCAAAAAAAATAATATAAAAGAATTACCAATGACCTTGAGCAATCATTGCTTTTGCTACTTTTAAAAATCCTGCGATATTTGCTCCAATAACATAATTTCCTGGATGTCCATATTCTTTAGTGGCTTGATAAGCGCTATTATGTATGTTAATCATGATATTATGGAGTTCTTCATCAACTTTTTCACGGGACCATGATAATCTCATAAATTTTTGTGTCATTTCAAGACCGGATGTGGCAACGCCTCCAGCATTAGCAGCTTTACCAGGAGCAAATGCTATACCTGCTTCTAAGAAGAGATTAGTACCATCATAAGTTGTTGGCATATTTGCGGCTTCAATTACAGCAATAACACCATTATCAATTAAGCTTTGAGCGTCCCTTGTCTCAATTTCATTTTGAGTAGCACTAGGGAATGCTAAGTCACATTTAATATCCCATGGGCGTTTATTTGGCATATATTCAACGTTAAATTCTTCAGCGTATTCTTTAATTCTCCCACGTCTAATTTGTTTTAAATCTAAAAAGAAATCGAATTTTGATTATAAAAATTTTAATCTTATTCATTAAACAAAACTTGAAAAAATTAAAGAACTAAAACCAAAGTTAATTATTCTGGACCGAATATTTTGTCAATCAATCAAATTAATTTAATTATGGAAATATCCCTCTCAGTTCGATAGCTTTTGCAACTCTAGAAATCGCTAAAATATATGCTGCCGTTCGAAGAGATACATTTCTTTCCTTTGAGATTCTATATACATTTTCAAACGCTTCAATCAAAATTTTTTTTAATTCGCGATAAATTCTTTCTATATTCCAGAAATAATGATGGATATCTTGTATAAATTCAAAATATGAAACACAAACTCCTCCACTATTTGCTAAAATATCTGGAACAACTATTATTCCTTTATTATTTAAGATTTCATCCGCTTTTGGAGTTGTAGGACCGTTAGCTCCTTCTAATAATATCTTGCAATCAATCTTATCAGCATTTTCTCTTGTAATTTGATTTAATGTAGCTGCAGGACTTAAAACATCGCATTTTATACTAAATAGTTCTTCATTAGTTATTGCCTTAGCACGGTTACCTTTAAAATCTTTTAATAAATTTCCCTCTTTTTTCCATTCGATTAAATCAGGCACATTTAATCCTTCTTCAGAATATATACCACCTTTAAGTTCTGAAATTGCTAGAATTCTACAGCCATATTCCCATAATTTTCTTGCAATAATGCTTCCAACCTTTCCAAATCCTTGTATTACGATGCTCATAGATTTTAAATTATAATTCAATTTTTCACATATTTTTTCAAGAATATAGAACATTCCTGTACCAGTAGCACCTTGCCTTCCAACAGATCCCCCTATTTCTATTGGTTTGCCAGTTACTACTCCAGGAATGGTTCTTCCTTTTTGCATTGAATAGACATCCATCATCCATGCCATTGTTTGTGCGTCAGTATACATATCTGGAGCTGGAATATCAATGTCAGGTCCAATTATATTAATGATTTCAGAAGTATATCTCCTTGTAACTCTTTCCAGCTCTCTTTTAGATAATTGCTTAGTGTCTACACAAACACCACCTTTAGCGCCACCAAAAGGAAGATTTAAAATGGCGGTTTTCCATGTCATCCACATAGCCAGAGCTCTTACCTCGTCGAGATTGAGGTCTGGAGCAAACTTAACCCCACCTTTGCCTGGACCTCTAACGGTATTATGATGCACTCTGTATCCCTCAAAAATTTTAAGAGATCCATCATCCATTATTACTGGAATGGTCACAATTAAAGCTCGTTCTATTCTTTTGATGGCTTCTATAAGATTAGGATCTAAATTTATTTCCTTTGCAACTATGTCAATTTGCTTTTTTGATATTGTAAAAGGATTAATATCCAAAAATTACACCACTTCAGATTCCTATAATGCTTTTCTAATTAATTAATAACATAAAATAAAAAATTTATTTTTTATTAAAATTCAAAATTTATTCTCTTTTTCAATCCATCCCTAACAGTAAGATCTATTTTAGATTTATCGGCGCGTGTGCTCGTTGATGATTAAACTCTTTAAGATAATTATTGTTTGTCTGTACAGACAGATATTAATAAACAGGACAAAATTGCCAGCTAATATCCTTCCTAAGAAATTTATAATAATTTGTAGTCTAACTTAAAAAAAAAAGAAAATAATAAATGAAATAAGGGTAAATTAAGTTATTTTATTTCAAAACCATCCTCTCAACTTCATCGCTCCAACAACGCGCTCTATAGCAATCATATAGGCGCCCATTCTATTGTTAGTCTTATACTCTTTGGCTTTTTTAACTGTGTCCCTATAAGCCTTGGTCATTATTTTATCTAATGAGGCAAAAACTTCTTTTTCGCTCCAGAAATGTAGGTAATACCCTTGTACCATTTCGAAATACGAAACGGTAACGCCGCCAGCATTACATAAAAAGTCAGGGATAACAGTTATTCCCTTTTTAAATAAGATTTCATCCGCAGCGGGTGTTGTTGGACCATTTGCAAGTTCCGCGACAATCTTCGCTTTAACATTTCCTGCGTTTGTTTTAGTAATCACATTTTCTAACGCAGCAGGAATTAATATATCACATTTTAGCTCTAATAATTCATCATTTGTTATTTTTTTCGTACCATTTAAACCAACAACAGTTCCCGTTTTTGTTTTATGGTCAAATGCCGCATATGCATCAAATCCGTCCTCGTTATAAATCCCACCTTTTGTATCGGAAGTTGCGATTATTTTGCATCCATATTCATCTTGTAAAATTTTAGCTGCGAAAGATCCTGCATTTCCATATCCTTGAATGGCAACTTTTGCGCCTTTTAATTCTATCCCGAGGTCTTTTGTTATCTCCCGGATACAGAAAGCTCCTCCTTTTGCGGTCGCTACTGTACGACCTTCGCTACCGCCTAATTCCAAGGGCTTACCAGTAATTACGGAAGGAGCGTGCGCTCCTACGATAGTTTCGTATTCATCCATCATCCAAGCCATTATTTGAGGATTTGTATAGACATCTGGAGCAGGAACATCAATATTAGGACCTATAATTCCCGATAATTTTCTTACATAATTTCTTGCGAGTCTCTCAAGTTCAGCCTTGCTCAATTCTTTTGGATTACAAATAATTCCACCTTTGGCACCACCTAAAGGAATACTCACACAAGCACATTTCCAAGTCATCCATGCAGATAAGGCTTTTACTAAAGAAGCGTTCTCGTCAGGATGCCATCTAATACCACCTTTCATAGGACCTCTGGCTGAATTATATTGACTTCTAAATCCTTTAAATGTTTTAATATCTCCATTATCCATTCTCATTGTTATTTTAATTTCAATAAATTTCTCAGGCTCGCTTAAAGCGTTAAAAATTTGATGATCATAGCCCATTAATTTACATGCTTTATATAATTGCTTCTGAGATATCTCAAATGGATCTAAATTCTCAAGTTGTTTTTCGTTCATTTTAATTCTTAATTTCTTATTTTTAAGTTAGAAAAGCAAAGTTTAACTTTTCTTTAAAATATATATTACTCATAAATTTAAAGAATTTTGTATTTTTGTATTTATTATGTAAAAAAAGTTAAGAAACAGAATAGAAGACTGAATAATGTTCACTTTTTCTTGTAGAATCTGAAGGTTTTTTAATTTAGCCTAATTAATCAATATATATTAGTTATATTACTAGTTTAAATTACATTCTCCCCGCAATAGGATACTTAGAATATTTAACCAAGGAAGAATTAGAAGCCTTTAATTAATTAATATATTTATTATTTGATTATTTTAATTGACTATGATATAATCATAGAAATAAAAGTCCAAATCCTTAAATCTGTCTATTTCATAACGCTATAATTTCGACATAAGATCTTTATGCTTATGAGTAAAAATGGAAATATAAAGGATTTTTACAACTTAAAACGAGTATTTTTAACATAAAAAAGAAAAAGACGAAAAATATTAAAGAATAAAAAAAAGTTATTAGTAATTTCCTGAATAAATTTCTTTCTTTACTAACTCCTTATCTAGTTTTTCTTGTGAATAGATTCCTAAGTCCCAATGTTTACATACTTCACAGGCACGGTTCGATATACACGCAATATCTTCTCGATCTAATAGATCTAATCTGAATTTCCTGACTCCAGCAAGAAGCTGTTTGAGGCCAATGCCCAATTTACTCTCAAAGTAAGTATACACTCCTACAGCTGATGTAGGTATTATTTTATCCCGAAATTTTCTTTTTAATTGATCGTATTCTACAAACGCTTCGCTGAGCGTTATAGTATCTGGTGCCTTACTTTTTGGAAATCCCAAATTACTTAACATTGCAGATGTTGCAGCTTTTTGAGTAATTACTTCTCCAACATACTTAGCTTTCATCGCCGCTGTTATAGGAGCTCGTGCCATTGCAATGCACGATACATAAGGTGCTCCCATACATAACGCTTTGAACATTTGAGTTTCGTTCGCAAAACCACCAGCTATTGCAATTGTGGGAATTTTAGCGCTTGGAGTCTTTTTCTTAATCATGTCCAAACACCCTACAACAAGGGCTTGAAGATATACTGTCGGTATCGAACCTTCGTTCATCATACTCACGGGGCTCATACCGGTACCACCCCCTGCTCCATCAAAAGTCATACCATCTACTTTTCCCTCCACGCCTAAACGAATTATCCACGCTGTCGCAGAGGGTCTATAAGCTCCGGTCTTTATAAATAAATTCTTACCCCCACTCGAACGAATTTGATCTATTTCTTCTAAAACTTCTTCTGTAGTAGATAAACCTACTCGACTGTGCCTCTCAAAGTCGGGAATTAACCCCGCTTTCCATTGTTCTATCACAACAGGGTCAGAAGGATCCGGAATAACTAAGTATCCTCGACTTTGTAATAATTTTGCTCTTTCTAATGTGTCTAATCTCACTTCACCTCCAATTGCTTTAGCTCCTTGTCCAAATTTGATCTCAAGAGATGTAATATCTAATTTTGATGTTACATAATCAAAAACTCCTAATCTTGTATCTTCTACATTCTTCTGAACGATAATGTCTCCGTGTTTTCCGTCCCAAAATTCCCTGTAAGTATCCACCCGAAATTTCATATCTTCAGTATCAACAACTTTTGGATATACTGAAGTATTTGTGAATTTTGCTTTTGGATCCATCCCAACAACATTTTCACCCACAGTGATACTTACTCCCGCTAATGCTGAGCCCATAGCAAGCCCTTCCCAATTTCGTTTGGCAACATAAGTACTTCCCAAACCGGCTATAACTATAGGAAGTTTTTGGTCGATATTGCCCCACTTTGTACTCATATCAACATTAGGAAATATTACGAGATCCTCATTTGATTCAATGCCTTGAGCACCTCGTACTTCAAATTGAATTTGAAAATCACTATATGACAACCCAAAATCTTTAGGCGTCCCTGCCGTAGAGTTACCAAAATGTTCCCTTAAAGGATATAATACTTCTCTGCCTCTTAGCGCTGACTTTGAAACTTCGCAAAATACAGGACAATTAGCTATACAGATTGGACACAAGCCAGATTCGCACGAATCTATGACTCTAGTTTTCGTGCCTATCATACTGGATCGATAGGTAACCATAGAACGATTTGTCATTTTTTAAATCACTTTTTAATAAATAAAATTATATATTGGTATATATTTATATTTAGTAAGTTATATTGATTCTGACTTTAAAAATTTTATGATTATTTCATATTTTTACATGATTAATTTTATTTAAATAGGAAAATAGTAAAAGAAGTAATGAAAAAGAGACGATTAGCTGAAAATCGTTCAGATTGAAAAAGATATAACTAATGAAAATTGATGGATTATCAACTATTTAATTATTATAATAAATTATGGTAGTTATATTAGTTATATTTCTTAAATAACTAAAGAATGAATAATAAAGAAAAATTTATGTGAAAAATTATGATTGACTTATCTTTTAGTACTGGCATTACTGCTCTTGATGATGTTTTACATGGAATCCTGCCAGGTGATAACATTGTTTTTCAAGTTGATTCAATAGCCGATTATATCCCATTTGTCCATGCTTTTTGTAATGATAGTAATAAGAATAACCGCAATTTAATTTATTTTCGTTTTGCTGAACATGAACCTTTAATACCTAAAAAAATAAAAGCTGAAATATTCGAATTAAATCCGGAGTTAGGATTTGAACATTTTATAGATGAGATTTTAATAATTATTGAAAGATTTGGGCGTGGTGCTTGTTATGTATTTGATTCTTTGAGTGAATTAGCGGTTGATTGGTATAGTGACCAGATGGTTGCGAATTTCTTTATGCTCACATGTCCATTCCTATTTGATTTTGAAACAGGAACTTATTTTGCACTGTTAAGAAATAGACATAGTCAATACACTATCTCGAAGATACATGAAACAGCTCAAGTTATTTTGGATGTGTATAATAAAGCTGGCAAATTTTATCTTCATCTTTTAAAGGTATGGAAGCGACATTCTCCAACAATGTATATGCTTCATTTTTGGAATGAAAGTAAATTTATCCCTGTACTCAAAAGCGCTGAAACCGCCGAAAATTTGAACATAATATTATTAAAATTATTGATATTTCAGGAGAAGAAAATAAAAATATAAAAATTTATGCCGATCCAGTAAAACAAATGGCAATTTTATATTTAGAGAAATGAATTTAAAAAAATAAATAAAGAATTTTAAATCAATCTCAAGAATTCGCTCTTTCAATGTTAATTAATGGTAAAAGTAGACATTTACTGTTATTTTTTTTTAATAATCGCGTTATTTGGACAAAAACTGTAGCATAGTCCACATTTAGTACATAATTCTGAGTTAATAAAATGTGTTTGTTTAGATTCTCCATAAATAGCTTGAGAAGGACAGTTATTCTTGCATACTCCACATCCTGTACAAGTCTCTTCAATGATAGTATAATTAATAAAATTATTACATACTAATGCAGGACAACTCTTATCTAAAATGTGGGCTTCATATTCATCCCGAAAATATTTTAGAGTTGTTAACACAGGATTCGGTGCAGTCTGTCCTAAACCACATAAACTAGTTTTTGCAATTATACCAGCAAGTTTTTCTAACTTGTCTAAATCTTCTAACTCAGCACTTCCTTCCGTAATTCTAGTAAGAATATCCAACATTTTTTTAGTTCCAATTCTACAAGGAGCACATTTTCCACAAGATTCATTCTGAGTAAATGAAATAAAATACCTTGCTAATTCTACCATACATGTATCTTCATCTAAAACAACGAATCCTCCAGAACCCATAATTGAACCTAGTGCTGTCAAATGAGAATAATCCAAGGGAGTATCCAAGTATTTTTCTGGAATGCACCCTCCAGAAGGCCCTCCAGTCTGCACTCCTTTAAATTTTTTACCATTAGGAATCCCGCCTCCAACATCAAAAATAAGTTGTTTTATAGTCGTACCTATAGGAATTTCTACTAAGCCTGAATTATTGATTTTACCTGTCAAAGCAATAACTATGGTGCCAGAAGCATCTTCCGTTCCTATTGAAGAGTACCATTCAGCCCCTTTTTCGATTATTTTTGGAATAGTTGCGAAAGTTTTAACATTATTAATATTAGTTGGTTTATTCCATAATCCAGAAGTAGCAGGATAAGGTGGTCGTGGTCGTGGCATACCTCTTTTTCCCATAATTGAGGCCATCAAAGCAGTTTCTTCTCCGCAAACAAAGGCACCAGCTCCTTTTTTTAACTCGATGTCAAAATTAAAATCAGAATTAAGAATTTTTTTTCCAAGATATCCTGCTTTTTTTGCTTGATTTAAAGCGATGTTAAATCTTTCTATAGCTAAAGGATATTCCGCTCTAATGTAAATATATCCATATTCTGCGCCTATCGCATAGGCTGCGATAAGCATTCCTTCAATAACACTATGAGGATCGCTTTCCAAAATGGTTCTATCCATAAACGCACCTGGATCGCCCTCATCTCCATTACATATCAAATATTTTGGAGACCCTTGGGCCTTATGACAAAAATTCCATTTCTGTCCTGTTGAAAAGCCAGCCCCACCTCTCCCTCGTAATCTTGATTTTTTTATTTCATCAATTACTTCAATAGGGCTAAATTCATTTAGTATTTTTTTTATAGAATTATATCCACCTTCTTCAATATACTCATGAATGTTTTCAGGATTTATTTTACCACAATTTTTTGTAATGATAGGGAGTTGATCGTAAAAGAATTGGATCTCCTCCATATTTTTAATGCTTTTACCTGTTTTTGGGTCTTTATATAGCAATTCGTTAACTATTTCATCTCTCTTTAAATGCTGTTCAACTATATCTTGAATATCTTTAACCTTAAGACTAACATATAAAACATTGTCTGGATCAATAATAATAGTAGGTCCTACTTGACAGAAGCCATGACATCCTGTTGATTTAATATTAATATATTGCGAAAGACCATTTTCATGTAATAATTTTGTTAAAGTCTCATAAATTTCCCCCGCATTTAAAGAATTACATCCAGTCCCTCTACAAATACGTAGTATTCTGTAATTAAAAGAATTACCCATGTTTATTAATCATCAATTAAGTTTTTTTCATTATTTTTTGTAAAATATTACTCATCTTTTTTAATGTTAAATCTCCATGTATTTGCCCATTTATTACGCAAACAGGGGAAATCGCGCAACAACCTAAACAAGCAACCGATTCTATACTAAACATGAGGTCATCTGTTGTTTCTCCTGATTTTATTCCTAATTTGTTTTCAATAAAGTTTAAAAAAAGAGGAGCACCTTTTACATGACAAGCGGTGCCATCACAACAAATAATAACACAGTTCCCTCTTCTTTGGAAGGTAAATTGTGAATAAAATGTTGCGATACTAAATATTTCAGCAGCAGGAATCTTTAATTCTTTTGAAATATAAATGATGAAATTCGAAGGTAAATAACCATATCGTTCTTGAATTTCCTGTAAAATCGAAATTAAATTTCCTTTTTCATCTTTATATGATTTTAAAATAGATTTTATTTCGTTTTTCTCATTAACCGAAATTTTTTGTAAAACTTCTTGATTTAATTTATCTGCTTCCATATTAATATGGAATTAGTTTTTAAAACTAATTAAATTTTTTATCAAAAAGCTATAGATTCAAGTAATTATTAAATGATAGATATAAGCAAAAGAAATAAATTTTTGACTAATTAAAGATTCTAGTAATAATAATATGGATAAAATAATTGTTTTAGATTTTGGCGGACAGTATTGCCACCTCATTGCGAGGAGAATTAGAGATTTAGGAGTATATTCAGAAATTTTTCCTTACAATATTGAACTTGAAAAATTAAAAGAAATAAAACCAATGGGGATAATTCTTTCAGGCGGTCCTAGCAGTGTGTACAAAGCCGGAAGCCCACAATTGGAAGAAGGTTTTTTTAAACTTATTTTTGAAGAAAAAATTCCTGTATTAGGCATCTGTTATGGACATCATTTGATTATTCATCAACTTGGAGGAAAAATCGAACCTTATGATAGCAAGGAATATGGAAAAACTACATTAGAAATCATTGGTTCTAGTTTATTACTTGATTCATTAGAGAAACAAGAAATTGTATGGATGTCTCACGGTGATCATGTTAAAAGTCTCCCTGAGGGATTTAAAATTTATGCTAAAACTAAAACATGTCCAATTGCGGCTTATGGAAACGAAGAGAAAAGCATTTATGGTGTTCAATTTCATCCCGAAGTTATTCACACGACTAAAGGAAACCAAATATTAGATAATTTTATAACTAAAATCACAAAAACAAAGAAAGAATGGAAATTGGAAAATTGGATAGAACAAACTATTGACGATATTAGGAAAGAAATTGGTCCTAAAAATCGTGTTATTTTAGGACTAAGTGGAGGCGTTGATTCTTCTGTTACAGCGGCTCTTCTCCATAAGGCTATTGGTGATAGATTACATTGTATCTTTGTAAATAACGGAGTACTGCGCAAGGGCGAGGAAAAGCAAGTCCAAGAAACTTTTAAGGAAAAATTAAGATTCAAAAATTTTCATTACTTGGATGCTGAAGAACTTTTCCTTGAGAGGTTAAAAGGTGTGGAAGATCCAGAACAAAAAAGAAAAATTATTGGGCATTCTTTTATCGAAGTATTTGAAAAAAAAACTATTGAACTTGAAAAAGAACATCCAGATATTAAATATCTTGCTCAAGGTACAATTTACCCGGATCGAGTAGAGACAAGCGCAACGAGCAAGGCATCGGTAAAAATAAAGTCGCATCATAATTTAACTCTCCCTGACGACATGATGCTTGAAATCATAGAACCGTTGAAAGACCTCTATAAAGACGAAGTTCGCAAAATAGGTTTAAAATTAGATGTTCCCAAAGAAATTTTAATAAGACATCCATTTCCAGGACCAGGTCTAGCCGTTAGAATCATTGGAGCTATAGATAAAGAAAAACTCAATATATTGAGAGATGCCGATGAGATTTTAATTAAGGAAATTAAAAAGGCTGGCATATATGAAAGTCTTTGGCAAGCGTTTTGTGTTTTTTTACCGCTGAAAACTGTTGGCATAATGGGTGATTTTCGAACTTATGAATATATATGTGCCATTAGAGCGGTTGAGTCCTTGGATGCAATGACTGCGAACTTTGCGAAATTAGATATGGATTTATTGGAAAAAATTGGGACTCGAATTATAAATGAAGTAAAAGGAATAAATAGAGTCGTTTTTTATATATCTAATAAACCACCCAGCACTATTGAATATGAATAAAATCTTAAAATTTCTTTAAGTTTTTTATCTTTTGGTTAAGGTATGACTTTTTTTTTAATTTTTTTCTAATATCTTTTACAAAACTACTTCTTTCTATGCGTTCTTTTATGAAATCATCGCTCCGATTCCAAGAAAACCAATTTTCATTGTTTTGAAAATTTTTTCCATTTCTAAATTCGTTTCTGTTTAACAACTTACCTATACCCCTGTTATTATTACCATTATAGAAATAAAAATTTGAATTAAAATGCTCTTTGTTTTTTCAAATTGTTATGTTAATCGAAACGAACTTTTTAAATTGATAATGATTGTGATTACATCTAGAACGAACAAATAATAAATTAAGTTAATTTTAATAAGATCAATACAGTTTCATTTTTCTCTAACAGAGAGTATTTTTATATGAATTGATTTAAGCGTTTTTTCATTATCATTTCATGAATATTAAAATTTGAAAATTAATATTTAAAATTTAATATTTAAAATTTAAAATTTAAAATAACAATCAGATAATAACAAATTCTATAATAAAAGTAGATCTAAATTATATTGAATAACAATGATTGAAAGAGATGATCCTAAAAGGAAAGAAATCTGTGAAAGAGTAATTGAAACGGTAAAAGAACAAGACATAAAATTTATTTACCTTCAATTTACCGATATTCACGGTATAATTAAGTCGTTTGAGATTAATTCTAAAAGGATTGATGGATTTCTTCAAGATGGTGAGAACTTCGATGGTAGCTCTATTACGGGGTATGGAGCGATTGAAGAATCTGATAAGGTAGCTGTTCCCGATCCTAGTACTTTTAACATAATACCTTGGAGAAAAAATGGCAAACAAGTTGCTAGGTTTTTCTGTGATATATACAATCCAGATAAATCCAGATATGAAGGCGATCCACGATACATACTTCAGAGGGCTGTTAAAAAAGCTGCAGAAAACGGATACGTGTTTTATTGCGCACCGGAGATGGAATTCTTTATATTAGAAAAAAATTCTGGAGAAAAAGCGTTTAGTCCATCTGATATGCGCGGATATTTTGATTATGACCCATATGATATAAATGAGAGATTAAGATTTACAATTGCTGAATATTGTGATGAAATGGGCATCGAAATTGAGGTTCTCCATCATGAGGTTGCTTTAGGTCAGCATGAAGTTGATTTTCGCTATGACAAAGCCGTGGAGACTGCAGATAATGCTAATACTATTAAAATGATTGTTAAAACGGTAGCTGCCCAAAACAACATGACTGCTACATTTATGCCAAAACCGTTTGCGGGGATCAATGGCAGTGGGATGCATGTTCATCAGAGTCTTTGGAAAAATGGAAAAAACATATTTTACGACGAATCTGATTCAAATTACATTTCGATGACTATGAAAAAATGGATTTCAGGGCAATTAAAACACGCGAAAGCAATGTGCGCTGTCTTAAGCAGTTGGCCAAATTCATATAAAAGATTAGTACCCGGATATGAAGCCCCCGTGTATGTTGCCTGGGGCTTTCGAAATAGAAGTCCTTTAATAAGAGTACCAGATTTTGGAGGCAAACCAAGCGCTGCGCGTTGCGAAATTCGTTGTCCTGATCCTGCAGGCAATCCATATCTTCAATTTGCTGCGCTTTTAGCTGCTGGCTTGGACGGCGTTTTATCTGACGATATTGAAATCCTCGAACCAACGGATAAAAATGTATATCATTTCTCGACAAAAGATTTAGAAAAAGCGGGAATTATTGCATTACCGGGGAGTTTAAGCCATGCTTTAAGAGAATTTAGGAACTCTGAATTAATGAAGGAAGTATTTGGAGAAAAGCCGTTTAGGAATTTTTACTGGGCGAAACTGGAAGAAAATGACGCGTATAAGCTAAGTGTTAGTGAATGGGAACGAGATAGATACATAACAAGATTGTGAAGAGCTCCTCTACACAATCGAGAAATTCGATTTTAAATTATATTGATAATTTTATTTATTCCTATAATTTAGTTTTCACCTAAAAATTATTAAAAGTATAAATAATAAGATAAAAAAAGTTTAAACATAAAATTAAAAAAAATAAATTTAAAAAGATTAAAATGTCGAACGAAAAACCAAAAAAGAAAAAGCTTAGAGGTTTTGCCGCAATTATAAACAATATAATCGAATCTGTTAAAGATAAAGAAGAATGTAAGGACATAATTAAGGGATTACGAATTCGAGTTCTTCTGAATAATAAAGAAGATAAATGGGCCGCGTTAGTCACGGTCGATAAAGGTCAAATAATAGTCGAAGGAATACGAAACGAACCTAAATCAAATTTAAGCAAAAAAGAACTCCTTTGGTGGGGATATTGGTCCTTCCCCAATTTCCAAACCTTCACGAGTGCTGGAGCTTGGGGAACTGGAAAATGGCTCCGAAAAATAGTCGGAGGAAAAATGAAAGGAGCCTCCCAAGTAGCAATCGTTGGTCAAATTCTAGCATTAGCCGCTCCTCCTACCCAACCTAATAAAGAAGAAGAAAAATAAATTTATAATACTTTCAAAATATTTTTTAAATTTTATATAATTAAGTTTTAAATTGAAGCGATATTAATTACGTTACAAAATATACTAGGTTTAAGAGGTATTAATAACATAAATAAGAGCACTTTCTAATTTCATTCCTTTTCTTTTTGTAAGTTGCCTTCCAATCGTTTTAGTTCTTCCAACTCTTTATCTATATCGATTGGTTTTTTCGCGTTTTGAACCCAGGGTAAGTTGTTGTTTGTAAAGGGGTCTCCTTCCGGGATGTAAGAATTCTTTTTTTTTCTGATTCCCATTCGATACACTTTCAAATTCTTATTTTTATCTACAAGCTTCTATATTACAAATATGTTAATAAAAAATATAAATATTTTCATTGTAATTCATCAACGCTATTATTTGAATAAATTTTTAATAATAGTTGCATTCAAAATTTTATTAATACTAAAAAAAATCATATGAATTTAATCCAAATTAATAGTATGTGTGAAAAAATTTTATTTTTAAGGTATAAATTATTTTTCCTTCAAGAATGTTCGCTTAACAAAATCCGGCAGAAAAAGTCCTATGTAAATCGATATAGAACTTGAAATCAAAATAGTTCTAGCAATAATTAAAGTCACCTCTGTTAAATGTATTACTCCAGCGTCTGAAGTTCAATTTTAAAATCAGCTATAAAGTAATCTCTAACAACAAGGTTTTTATCAATTTAAGCTATAAATGAATGTGAACATATGATATTTTCAGCAATATTAATTGCAATAAGACCTCTTAAAGTATCTTTTGCAATCTCATCTGAAACACTTATTTGCCCAACTTGATTACATGCTGGACAATTTATCTTGATTCTTTTCATTTTAAAATAATTTATTATTCTTATTCTTTATAAAGTAAAAATTTAAAAATATTTCTAATTTTGAAGCATATTTGGTTTTTACAATAATTTAAAATTAAGTTCAAAAAAGTGATTTTAAAAATTAATAAATACGATAATAAATTCGATTTCTGACATCAAATATCATCTAAGTTAACTTTTGACTTTAATAGATGGCCAATCTATCCGTTGCTGGCGGCATTTTGGGCATTTAGAAGGAATTTTTAACTTAGCGAGTTTTTGTCGAAATTTATAACCACATGCCATACACGATGGAGGATCTAAAACTAAAATTATTCCTTTATTTTTTAAAGTCTTGACAACACTCGTAATATCATTAATTAATGCCCTTTTGCTTGAATATTCTAATTCTCTTAGGATGGTCCTTAAATCAATTGTCTCTTTTTGAATTGTAAGCCTTCTAATTAACCTTTGGCGGCGAGTTTCCCAGCTGTTGGAATCATCCATCATTATTTGACCGTTGAATTTATTATTAAAAAAAGATTTTATTTTTTATTTTTTCTAACAATATAAGGGTATTCATCAGAAATTTCGAAAATTTCAGGATATTCAAGCTTCCATCCGCGAGATTTAAGGATGTTTCTTTTAAGTCTTTGCCTACGAATAACTTTTCTACTAACTCTATTTCGTGGATATTTCCTTTTCTTTCTTCTTTGCCTTTGATATATAACAGACATGCTAATCCGTCATTGCGAATTAGTCACCTTGTGCTTTGATTTTTTCTAATACTTACTTTTAATAGCGAGACGATTAGGAATTACATCGAATTTAATAATCCATCGAAGCCTATTTCCTCTCTTATAATTTCTTCCATAACGCGGGCTATTACAATAGGAACATCTACAATGGCCGATACCCCCATATTTTCCCCGTTTCATTTTAGTTTTTTTACTTAAATATGTATTAGTCATTTTCCCTCTCTCAAGTTTAATCGACAAATTTAACTCCGTTAAAGATTTGTTGACCTGTAATGCTCGTTATTCTCGCCTCATTATTTCTTACCACCTTGAACCACCCAGGTAATTTTAAAGTTTTATATTCGATATGTGAAATTTTACCCTTAACAAATTTTCCAAATCTAATTGTAATCATGAAATCGGCGATATGTGAATTTCTTGAAATCCATTGAGACCCATTTAAATTTCTTTTTTTTTCAATTAAATTTACGTTTTCATTGATAATATCTAATTCCTCTTGCGTTGCGGGGATAAAAAACCACTCTCCTTGTCTTTTAATTCTGTGAGTCTCTTTTTCTTTATCAATCACATCTTTTGGTTTTAAAGCTCTGTGAGCATCTTTAATTTTATTAATAACTCCTATATTTCTTGGTAATTCGGCAATAAATAAATGAGATTCATCCATCCCCATTAAATATTTTCTGGTAAAACCAGGAGTTTTTCGTTTAAAAAACTCCCAATCATTAATCTTGCGATCCCATCGTCTCACAGAATATTTCCTTTCAGGTTCGTTAACTAATAAAATTACTTGTTGTTTTTTGGAATCCGTATCAACAACTCTAATTTCATTATCCTTATGACCACGATAAATTCTATAATACTCTCTCTTATTCTTTTTCCCCCGGGTATCAACTGTCATTTGGAAAATATCTTTATTATTAACACTTCGACTAATAGAGCTTAAAGGTTTCTTTTCGACCTTTACAGGCACTTTAGCCTTGTTAAACCATTTTTCTAAATCTTGCATCTTATAATTTTCTATTCAAATTTTTTAATTTAATAAAGTTTTTTTCTTATTAGATATTAAGATAACATTCATATTTAAATCTATCGCTCTAGATCTTTATATTCAATAATTAAATGTGATATAAATTAATTTAAATCTATCTAACATAATCTCTCATACTTTTCATCATGATAATTAAAGTTAAATGAATAAGATCTAATTACCATTTACTTTATAAACTTCCAAGAGGTTAACAATATCCGTTTAACCAAATTAAAGATAAATTTAGTTAACTCAAATAATTTGTTATTCCTAGTTTACATCAATCCAACGCTATAGCTCTAAAAAGCTATAGGAGCCGTTGTTAGCTCCTTGTTAGAAAGATTTTTTTTCCATTGATAGAAAATCGAATCTTCCTACAACTGACCCTTTTTATAACTACGGGTAGGTCTGCCTTTTCAAGCCATCGTATCAACAATTCCATTTTCCATCAATTCTTCAAATTTTTTTAAATAAAGAGAAGTAGCATAATTTTTTTATTAGTAAAATAGAAGATAATTTCATATTTAAATAATTTGGCAAAATTAAAAAGTGATTTCAATTTTTCCCGCATTTGTGGGAATTTTTAACTTAAATTGAAAAAATAGATTTAAAATTGCTTTTGTTCTATTAAATTTTATTACTATACTTGTCAAACCAATCGTCAAAAATGGTATGAACTTTAAATCCTTCTAAATCAAAGTTTTTTCCAACAATCAACAAATTTCGTAGAGATAATTTTAGGGTATCGTAAAATTTTTCATCCATTTCTTCTAATTCAGTAATATTTTTGTAATTATCGACAAGCCCAAACTTATAATCGCTTAATTTTACTTCATTGGATTTAAAATAATTATATTCATTTACGCACAAATTCAATTCATCTAATAGTGAATTCTTAAATGCTGATAAATTGTCATTTTTGAATTGTCCAGTTAGAAAAATGTTAGTAAAACCAAATAAATATCCTTGGTCATCATTAATCGGTTTAAATTGTTTGTCTGCTTTTTCTATAAACAGATATTCCACTGTTAAGTCTGGGTCTACATAATTTTCTAATATTCTATCTTTATCAACCATTAGACTATTAAAATGAATAAAATGATATTCAAATTATTTCAAATAATATTATCAACAATCTTCTGGAGCAACTTTAATATTTACTTCAATCAGATTACTAATCAGTTTATAATTAATATTTTTTTAGAAAAGAAGCTTTCTAAGAGCTAATTCATTTCTTTTATTTTTTCTATATATTCTAAAGATTGATGCCTGAAATAAGTGTTATAAAGTTCAGCATATTTACCACCTTTAGCCATCAATTCATCATGACTCCCTTCTTCTATGATTTTTCCATGATCTAGTACAATTATTCGATCTACATGACGTACGGTCCAAAGACGATGAGCAATGATAATAGAGGTTCGATTTTGAATAGTTTTTTCAAGAGCATCTTGAATACGCGTCTCAGTAAAAGGGTCTACAGAAGCTGTGGCTTCATCGAGAATAAGAATTGATGGGTTTTCGAGTAATGTTCGAGCAAAAACAACTAGTTGACGTTGTCCCATTGAGATCAAACTCCCTCTCTCCCCTACAAATGTACTCATTCCATAACTCAAATCTTTAATCCAGTCGGAACCTCCCGCTTTATTCATGGCATCCATTACATTTTCTTCTGTTGCAGATTCACAACCATACTTAATATTATTAAGTAGTGTAGTAGCGAACAAAAATGGAACTTGATGTATAATGCCTATTTGTTTTCTATATTCCTTTAGATCGAAATCTCTAATTGAAATCCCATCAATTAAAATATCGCCTCCTTGAAATTCGTAAAATCTTGCTAACAATCTAGCTAAAGAGGATTTTCCCGCACCAGTGTGACCAACGATTGCTACAGATTCTCCTGGATGAATTGTAAGAGAGAAATTATTAAAAACTTTTTTACCCTCATCGTATTGAAATGATAAATTCCTAAATTCAATTTTTCCTTTAAATCTTTCTGGCTTTTTATTATCGTTTTGAACAACTGCTGGTAAATTATCAATCAGAGCAAAGATTCTTTCTGATGCCGATAAACCTAGTTGAAGTTGAGGCCAAAAGGCAGCAATAACCAATAGTGGAAAGAATAACATCGAAAGACTTTGAAAGAACAAGTACAATTCTCCCGCGCTAAGCTGTCCTCTTATGACTAAATTACCGCCAAAATAAACAAATAAGGCCAAAATTATACCCATAACAACAGCAAGAGCCGGAAAAATTGAAACCAAGACAAAACCCTTTTTTAAGTTAACATCGTAGGATTGATTATTGACCTCCTTGAATTTATCGTATAATTTTCTTTCCTGACGAAATGTTTTTGCGATTTGAATCCTACTGAAACTTTCTTTTACAAAAGAGTTAACAGAGGCTAATGCTCTTTGCCCTAATAGAGTCATTCGTCTGGCTACTTTTCTATATGTTATTGCTACAATGAAAAAAATTGGAATTGATACCATAAAAATTAACGCTAGTAAGAGATTTATGAAGAACATAACGATTAACAAAAGTACAATAACAAAAAGAGAAGCTAGGACTTGCATAGATAATTCGACAATTTGTCCAAAATCGCGACTATCTGTGTTCATACGGCTAACAATTTTTCCAATCGGGTTTTTATCAAAGAAAGACATATCTCGATCTAAGACGGCGGCATTAGCATCCCGTCGTAAGTCTAAAACGATATCTCCAATTACCATTGAAGAATATTTTTGCCGAAAATAGTTGAAAATCCATGCTAAAAAATTTAAAGTGAAAATTAAAATTATTACCAGTAATAAGTATATTGGTTCTCTATTAGTTTCTAAATTGCTAATCGCTATTGAAGTTAAAATTGGAATTGATGCGTAAGTAAAAGCTGAAATTGTTAAGAAAAATATGACTATACTCATATTTCGTCGATATGGCCTAAAATATTTAAATATTCGACTTAATAAATCTTTATCTTTATATACGCGATCATACTCTTCTGCTTCTAAACCAAGCCACGCCATATTATACCTTTTCTTCTCCTTTTAATAATTGTTCAAGACTAATGTCAAACTTTTTAATAAATATTTTCCTGTATTCTTCCGAAGTTTTCAATAATTCTTCGTGTGTACCTTGGGCTATGATTTCACCACGCTTTAGCACCATAATAAGATCAGCCCATCTAATTTGACTTAAACGATGAGTAATTATTATAGTTGTTCTGTTTTTAAGGATGTTACGAATCGCTCTCTGAATCTTATCCTCAGTTGCAGAATCTATTGCTGATGTTGAATCGTCAAGGATGAGAATTCGAGGATCCGTTAGAAAAGCGCGTGCAATTGCAATTCTCTGTCTTTCACCTCCACTTAGCATAACGCCTCGCTCTCCAACCTCAGAATTGAAATCTTCAGGTAATTCGGAGATAAATTGATGTGCTTGAGCTTGTTTAGCAACCATCTCAACATCTTCCTTAGAACTTACTCTCCCAAATGCTATATTTTCAAAAACACTTGTGGAAAATAAGAAAACATCCTGTTCTATATATGAGATTTGACTTCTTAGAGATTCTAATGCATAATCGCGCACATCAACATTATCTATAAGTATTTTTCCTTCATTGACATCATATAATCTTGAAATTAACTTCGTTAGAGTTGTTTTCCCTGAACCTGTCGTTCCGACTACAGCTATTACGCTTCCTGGTTTTATTTTAAAAGAGATATTTCTTAAAACTAGTGAGCCTTTTCCATAAGCAAAGGATACATTTTCAAATTTGATTGCTCCATCTAAGATTTTTTCAATACCTTCAGGATTTTCATCAATTTCCGTTTCTTCGTTCATAAAATCGAGCAGTCTTTGAGAACTTGTAGCTGCCATTCTTACAATCGCAAATACAAATATCGAAATAAATGTAGGAAAGCGTAGTAGACCAATTAACCCTAAGTATGCTATTATCTGACCAATACTTATAATACCTTGCGTAAATAGAAAAAAAGCGTGAGCTAAACCCATTGTAATTGATATTGCTAAAAATAAAAGTGGTAAATATTTTGCCTGAATATGACCTTGGCTAACATAAGCATCCCTATATCTTTTAGCCTTGCCAAAATATTTCTTCATTTCAGCGAGTTCTTGAGTACTACTCTTCACAACATCAATCCCTGTTAAAGTTTCATTTAGAATAGCGTTCATTTGACCAAATTCTGCCCTCATTATTCCTGTCACTGGTCCTATTTTGCGAATATAAGCTTTCAATGCAAATATGAAAGTTATTACGAAAAAAAGGGGTGCTAAAAGCATTTGTGCTGGAAAAAAAATTGCGATATAGATTAAAGGAACAACCATTGCAGTGAAGGATTCTAATATTAAAGAGAATGCAGGACTAATCATAAAATTAAGCATACGGACATCATCTGTTGTACGCGCCATAATTTCTCCGATTTTTTGGCGATCGTGAAAAGATTGGCTTTTTCCAAGAAGATTAGCGTAGAATTCCTTGCGAACATCCCTCTCTAATCTTTGTGCCAATATTTCCCGTAGAGAAGAATTTATTAACCTTAATGCTGGTCCACTAACACCTAAAATCAAAATTATAATGACATAAAACATTAAATTTGAATTATTTCCTTCTAAAAATTCGGATATCGCTATACCTAGTACAATCATTGATGCCGCAGTTAAATTTGCCGTAAGAATCATAAGGAAAAAAACAACAAAAATATAATATTTATTAGACTTATAAAATAAATGAGCTAAAATCCATTGTCTTACACCTTTTTGACGAGCCCTTATAAAATAATCTTTCTCGGGTGAAAATTCTACTTGGTGCGTGATGTTTAAATTCTTTGAATTTGTCTTCATTAAAACAACTTCTCGATTTTTCCTTCTTTTCTTCTAAGTTAAAAAATAAGCCATCCGAAATTAACTATTTGTATTTGAAATAATAAATAATTACAAAAATCTCATTATCTAAAGTATAACTTTTCAAATCTAGATGTTATAATTTATTAATACATTGTTGTGAAACCTTCTAAAATTAAGTCAATTTAATAAGGTGTGCATATAAAGCTGTAGTTTTATTCTTCCCTCATTGACATCATATAATCTTGAAATTAACTTCGTTAAAGTTTCAGAGGGGAATAAAAATTAATTTGGGTAACATCAAAATTAAATTGGCTAATTTTTTTGTTTATTTTATTTGCTAGCTGAATCAATTCAGAATACAAAAATAAATGTCTTTTACTTACAATTTGTTTGAAATAAATGTGAAATTTAGAATTGATAATGGCATGACAATTTGTGCATAATGCTACACAATCTTCATTTATTAATATATGTAAAATCTCTTCCGAATCTTTTCTATAAATATCGCCCCACTTGGATTTCTTTAATAAAATCTCTGGATGTCGATGGTGAATTGATAATGCCATAAGATTTTGAATACTAATATTATCACATACAATACAGACTCCGTTATATAACTGTAGGAAAGTATATCGTTTTCTAATATATCCCATGATTGAATCTTTGGCAGAATATTTTAAATTTTCGTTAGCTTGAATATAGTTTGGATGATTATCAATTGTGTTTTGAATAAAATTATGAATTTCTCTTGCAGATATAGTAAAAAGGTCTGGATAAAGAATAATGTCTCTAAATTCGGTATAAATATCAGAAGTAATTTCTTTATGACAATTCCCACATAAAGCCACTACATGATCTCGAATAGCCCAATCTAAAATTTTTTCATAGCTCTTCTCTTTCATTAATCTCCAAGATGAAGTATAGTAATAATGATTTGGATGATGAAATTCAACAGTAGCCAATAAAAAAACAATAGACACACCACATCTTGTACATCTTCCGTTAAAGCGTTCCATTATTAATTTAAATTTTTTTGTAAATCGTAAAATTAATCTTGACTCTGCTTTACATTCTTTGCACCAAGAGTTTAAACTTGATCCGTTGCGATTTCTTTTAGAGAATTTTTCAATTGGCAATTCTCTTTTACATCTAGTGCAAGTTCGAAGATTTTCCACATAATTTTTTGCTGTCTTGCTGTAAATTCCATCAGAAGAAGGTAACCATTTGTCAGCATCAATATTCTTATATATTTTCTCTAAATATGGTATATAAGTCTTAATCATTTCTCTAACACGATTTTTTGAAAGGTTTGTCAAAGACATTAATTCATCAAGTAAAGTATAATAATTAGGACACTTAAGAATGGCTAGGGTAATCACTTGAACACATCTTGTTAATTGAAGTTTTCTCTTTGAGTATTCGCCACGAAGATCTTTGATACTGATATCTAATCCAGTTTTTTCAGATAGTGTTAGTAAAAAATCATCAGAAAAAACTATTTTAAGAATTTTGTCCCTAAGGTCAATGTTGTTTTCTAGATAATTTATAAAATTCTCAATATTATTGCTGTCTGTTCCAAGTAATGTTTTTATCAAATCTATTAATGTCTTAATTATTTTTAAGAAATCTGTTTCTTGCAAATAGCCCCGATTTATCATAAATGTACGCCTCCTTGTGTCATTGTTAAGATCCATAATAAAATCAGGAAATCCCCCGTCTGGACTCGGACAATAATAAGGTTTTTTTGACATGGGGAATAACATTTCATCTTTATATTTAAATGTGTATCTACATATTTTAAATCGGTTTTTGGTACAATACAACTCCTTCCTAACCATGTTTCAAATCTCGTAAAATTAATGAATGTTGCAAGTATGTATTTTCTTGTGCTTATAAACACTTTGTAAATTTTCATTTTGATTGTTGTTATTTTGTTCACAAATTTTAATTATTTTCTCGAATTTATATGTAAACGGAGTGTCATAATTTACTGATTTCCTCAACTTTTTTCGGTATTTTGTCTTTTCACCGTTTCTAATTAATTACCGCAATTATTATATATAAAGGAAAAATTTCGCTCGTTTTTGGTTTTATTTTCGGAGATTTAGGTTACATTTCGATCTCCTTCTTCTCTATTTCGTTTCTCTTTAAACACTTAAAACTATTTTCGATAGTTAATTTCAAGAAACATTTAAGATTTAGCTCTATTTATAATCGTTATGGTATCGAATAAATAAAGGTCACCAAAATCTTCAGGCATGCCCCAAACTTCTATTGAAAGCGTGGTTTTATCTAAATCTTTTTTAATTTCTAGGAGAACAAAATGGTACGCTTTTTGATTTTTGGCAATGAAATCAAAATCGTATAAATCGTATAATGGAGCGCCCGCACTACCAGATACAAAATATATAGGATTTTTTAGATTTTTATAACAATAAAGTTCGGAATTGTCAAATTCTAAATGATCAAGATTAGTAATGGGATAAGATCTTTCGTAATGATGATTATGTCCCGCAAATATACAAGATATGTTATATTTTTCGAACAATGGTCTCCATTTTTCCCTATGATATGATTGAGATCTACTGTGTAATAACGGATGATGCATAAACGCGAAATTAAAAGAATTTTTTTGAGAGAATTGAAACAATGTTTCGTTCAGCCAATCTGTTTGATTATCATCGGCTATAGTATAAGAATTAGAATTAAGAATTATAAAACCTATACCTCCATAGCTAAACGCATAATATCGATTATTTTCAGTACTAATCATTGGTAAGTTATCGTACATC
>JAUWBH010000223.1 GCA_030605085.1 Promethearchaeota archaeon
AAAAATGAGCTTATGAGTTATTTCTTTATCAATCGATAGGATTAACTTATGGGAAGTGTGTCCTACCAGTACAATTTGGCAATTTTTTTCTTGCATATTAAATGTTCCCATAATAGTATATGATCAAAGAAATTAATAAATGAGTCCCTTATTTATAATTATAACTATGTTTTTTTAAATACATATATTATTCAAAATATATGATCACAAAAAAGTATATAAAGAAAAAATTCTTAATAACTATTACACCTTAAAATAAAAAAGACAAAAGAAAAATAGGGAGATAGGGCGAGATCTATAGAATTCTATAGCCAAAAGACAATTTTCTTTTTTCTGAGATTGATTTATTAGGACAATCTTTATTTTATCTAAAGGGTGGGGCATTACAAGAGAAAGAAAAATACTCTATAGCGGATAAAGACATTTACGTCGATACCGCTAATGTAATGTCTAATTATGGGGGAGTAAACAATTCAATTACGGAGTTTAGTATGTTCGGTGATATTTCTATGCGTATTTTCATTTTCATTTTGACGATAAACTGGGCGATTATATCAGGGCAGAAATACCCTTAGAATTCTGGAATGTACTCCAAACTATGAACTTTACAGTTAGATTAATTGAGGAAAGTTGGGACGAATAATTTGTGAGGTTTAGATAAATTGGTAATTAGAATTGACTGTTATCTAGCAAAATTAAAGTATTTTAAGAGCAAGTATCCTAACGCTCATTTCAAGGTAATAACGACTACTTCTAAAAATATTCTTGCTCCAAGTAAGGAATTATTGATTGATGCAGGAATCTTCAAGAATCCTAATGGTATTAAGAATCCTAAAATGGATTTAGAGGAATTTAAAATTAGATTCATGGGGGAAATCTATTCAAATCTAAATGCCTGGTCAAGATTATTAGACTTAAAAAATTTAGCAAAAGAGAAATCCGTTTTTCTTGTTTGTTATTGTAAAAACCCTGAGTTTTGTCATAGATCAATAATTAAAGATATGATTGAAAGAATATAATTCAAAAATAAAGAGGTTTGAAAAATGGGATGTTTTAAAGGTGAATTCAAGAATATATCGATACGCGATCAAGAAAAATGTCAAATCAAAAAAGCCACTCCGATTTATTATGAAAAGAACTCATAATTTTTAGATCAATATCATTCATAGAAAAGTTATTAAAGTTATAAGTGAAGATATAAAAGGGTAAAATGGGTTTTTTATGTAGAAGAAGAGAATAAAAATAGGGAAAATTGTGAGTGTAAGTAAGGAACTTTTTTTAAAAGCTAAGAGTTTGTATCAAGAAAAAAATTATCAAAAAGCCTTAAAAATTTATAAGAACCTTTCTATACAGCATCCTAACTATTATAGGGTTTGGAATAATCTCGGTTTATGCTATGTAAGATTAAATGATTATAAGAAAGCCATTGTTTGTTTTGAAAAAGCCATCGAAGTTAACTCGAAGAAAGAATTAATATGGAGTAATTTAGGTAAAGCTTATTATCATAATGGCGAATTTTCTAAAGTAATCGGGACATATGAGAGAGCTTTAAAAATTTATCCAAATAACACCTTTTTTTGGAACGGAATTGGAGCGGTATATATCGAATTAAAACATTATAACAACGCTATTAAAGCTTTCAAGCAAGCTCTAAATATAGATCAAAAAAATCATACTGCTTGGTATAAATTGTGTATGGCATATGGAAAAAAGGGAGTTGATTTTTCGTCAACTGAGTTTGAGCCTAATAGTGAGGTTTCATGGCATCAACTATCAAAAGCACTCTTAATTTCAAGCTATTACGAAGATTCTCTCGACGCAATTAATAGAGCTTTATCATTAAATCCAAGTTTTAGTGCTGCTTTTATATTAAGTAATAAAATCAAGCTCATTATTAAAGAAAATGAAAAGTTAAAGAGTGCTGAATCTGAATTTAAAACTGATTCGAATAAAACAATTGAGAGAGATACATATTACGAGCGATTTAAAAAATTACAGGAAAAAAGAAAAAAGACTTTAAATGAACCTAAGTATCAAAAAGAGTTAAATATCGAAGAGAGATTTAAAAAGCTGCAAGAAAAATTTAAAAAAAGATCAATGCAAATTGACGATACTCTTGACTTTGACTCTACCAAACATGTGGAACCTCAAAAACCAAAAATAGAAGAGTCTCACAAACCTTTAACACAATTCTCAGCTGATAAAAAGCTTATTTATATTAATAAAAAGTATTACAAAATAGATGAGTTAAATTTTGTTATCGATGGAGCAAATATAGCTCGAGAAGGAATATCAGATAATAGAGGGGGGAAAATTTCAAGACTAAATAAATTATTTAATAAACTAAATAGCTTCGGAATTACTAAATACATTATTCTATGCGATAGATCATTGTACTATACTATAGACAAAAAAAAGGAATATAAGTATTTAGTAAAAAATGGCAGGGTATCCGAGACTCCCGGTGGCACCGAAGCAGACCATTTCATTCTCCAATACGCCAAGGATAATAACTCCTATATCATATCTAATGATAGATTTAAAGAATTCAGGGAGTTCTTTGGAAGGGCATGGCTTGATAAACGCCTAATAACATTCAAATTTATAAAAGATAATTTGTATTTTGACAAAATTTATACCGCTTATTAAAGCTTTTTTTCTCTAAAAATATTAAGAAACTTAAACTTAAAATACTTCAGCGCATTGCTTATAGATTTTATTAGCTTTTTAAAAATTTTAAATTGAGAAAATTTAGAAAAAAAAAGGTTGTTATAAATTTAAATTAAAAAATTCACTCCTATTTATTATGAACAGAAATCCCGTTAAAAAAGGAGACAAACTTAAAATTTATGTGGATGGTGCTTCACGCGGTAATCCCGGTCCCGCTGCTAGCGCTTTTCTATTCGTTCATAACGATAACATTATCCATGATGAATGTGCTTTTAATGGAACTGCGACAAACAATACTGCCGAATATCAAGCTATAATTAACGCACTAAAAGTTGCTGAACGATTCTCACGAGGGCACATTCAAGTTTATTCTGACAGTAATTTAGCAGTCCAACAAATAAATAAGAAATGGAAAATCAATTATCCACACTTATCGAAAATGGCTAGCGAAGTCTATAAGCTGTGCAAGAAATACGAAAAGGTGGAGTTTTTCCATGTTGGAAGGAATAATCCCTACATCCAAAAATGCGATAAATTATGCAATGAAAGATTGGATGCTGAATGATTTTAAAATAATTAATAATAATATACCGTGAATGGGAATAAAAGCTATAGGTAAGGTAATTAATATTATTATGCCACGACCTTAACAGGGATAGCTATCTCCCCTTTCATTGAACCTCCACCTCCACCTCCACCTCCAGGGTCTCTGAAAATAAACGGATATGGAAAAAAATCGTCATCATCGTCTCTTCTATGACCACACCATTCACATATGTCTTGACCTCGAGGAATTGTTCTTCCACAATATGAACATCTCGCCTGACGTCTCTGAATTCGTGTCCTCCTTTCTATTCCATTCCTTAGTTCTTCGAGTTCTCTTATCCTTTCTATCATTCTTGCCCTATTTAGGTTCAAATTCTCTCGATCCTCACCAGCAAGATTCGCGAATCTATTCTGAAATTCTCTGAGAAAAATGCTCTCTCTATCACTAGATGGATGCATGTCCTGTTCCTGATAAGTTTTTTTAATCATCTGGATACAATCTAAAATATCTTCCTTAAGATTATCTTCCTGAATTTTTTTAAGTAAAACCTCAAATTTAGAATTGAGAATCTGTAAGAAATAAGGATCGAAATTTCTAAAACTCCTTCTAAATAGAGACGTAGTGGGGCCTTTTTGAATAATAGAAAAAATGAATTTCTTACCATCCTGAAGCTTTAGGATTTGTAATAGAATGTCTTCAATTAAAGTTGGAAACCTCGAAGAACATGATCTTACAAATTGATTTAGCATACTAGGATGGGATGATAGGTTCTTGATAATATCAGTAGCTTCTAATATCGATTTGAATTCTGAAGGAGTAAAGACTCCTATGTATCCTTGACTAAGAAGGTATTGAACTACTGAGGGGTACCCACCCTCGAGCCTTATAGCAATTTCTTCTTTATAAACTCTTTTTGCTATAGGATCTCCCGCTCTCGTTAATTCTCTTAACAGTGGAAATGATAGATTACTCATTAGAATTCTGGTGTCATAGTCATGTTCAACCCATGCTTGAATATTTGAACAGTGTCCCCAAAACTCTTGCTCTGGCGTAATTCCACCAGTTCGTGATCCCATATGACCTAAATATCCTCCCTGTTTTCGGTATGCATCAGCAGCCTCATCAATAGAATCAATTTCGTCATACATGGGCACATCATATTTAGGTATATTGAGAATTAAATGTACGCATTGAATAATTCTTCTCCCAGCAACATAGATAATCGTTCTATAATTTTCAAACTTAACCGTTATATAATCGTTTATCTCTTTCTCAAACAGTGCGGGTGAAGGCCGCATATAGGATGGCATATTAGGTATATTGAGATTTGGTCTAGGAAAGAGATCTGGTCTAGGAATGTGATTTGGTCTAGGATTTAGATTCCTTAATCTCCTTTCAAATTCCGCTCTTTCTCTCTCTCTATTCGGTCTATTTATTGGATTTCTATTATCATTCATCCAATTTGCTCGAAAATTGCTGGATGTTCTTTTATATTTCTTCGAATCAACTTTCACAAAAATCACAAATACCCCGACAATAATACCAACAACAGATAAAACTATGATAGAACTAATTATGGCAATGGGGGATATACCTATATAATGCAATTCAATTATAGCATTCCAATTACCTTCCTTTGTACTTCCTTGTATATAGTCATTTGTTTCTCCCCCGATTACATATAAACAAACGCCAACTCTCCCATTTTTTATTTGATTTGATGTTAACGGGATTCTAATATTAAAACCATCACAAAAAATATGACCTCGATATGTACTCTCAGTAGGCTTGTTGTTCCAAGTAATTGTCATCTCATCCCAACTTTCATAAGTAAGGTTCGCTCCAATATGTACCTCCCCCGATCCATATTCGAAATTTACTTCTATTCTTGCTTCTGTCCAATCTGCGGGGAGAGATGATACATCAAAATAATAGTAAGCTTGAACTTCACCATAATTACTATAATTACCAACACGAAGATATTCTTCCGCTCCATAATTAATGTCTGGAAATTGCTCAGACACATATGTATCTTTCCTTATTCTCAAAGTTTTGTCATGACCCGCATTGTGCAATCCTATTGTTACGCCAATTATCACAAAAATTACAAAAATGATAAAAATCGCAAAACTTAATCTGGTTTTAATCCGATTATTCATAATCAATCAGAATTCCATTAAATCTTAACATTAACTATGAGTCTAATATTATTTTTCTTACTATTATTGACAAAAAAATATAACTATATATTTGAATCCTTTCATTTTTCTCTCTTGTTATCGAATGCGCACCGAAAATTCTATAATCCAATAGATACTAATTTAGTATAAAGTCATAAGCAGATTTATATTGACATATTGTATATTATCTTTAAAATAATTCTAATTTTAAGAGTACCTCCCTATTTATGGAAAAGCAAAAATATACAATACAATATACAACATGGAGTTTTTCCATGTCGGAAGGAATAATCCCTAAATCCAAAAATGCGATAAATTGTGTGATGAACGATTGGATGTTTAAGGATTTAAAAAGTAAAATAATCGAATATTAATTCACCGACTTTGGGACTTTAAATGTTTAAAGCTTAAACATCATGAGTCTCGTTAAAGCTTCAAAAGTTTTCTCCACATTTTCTCCCGATTTGCTAGAAATCTCGATGAAACCATCAACGCCGTGAGATTTAGCTATCAGTCTTCCCTCCTCCGTCCCTACTTCTCGTTCATTTGCGAGATCTGCTTTTCCTCCAACCATTATTATTGGAAACCAATCCTTTTCTCTTTTTTCTTTTCTAATTAAGCTTAACCAATCATCAATATGAGCTAAGGAAAAGTAATTGGTAATATCATACATGAAAAGCCCGCCTCGCGCACCTCGTATGTATGTAGAGAGCACAGACTTAGACTGTTGTTGCCCAAAATCCCAAATGTGAAGCTTTATTTTTTTTTTACCCAAGATAAAATTCTTTACTTCAAAATCTACACCAATTCCCTTCGTACGATTCGGTACGAATAAATTTGTCCCAAACCTCTCAACGAGACTGGTTTTTCCACAACCGTTGTCTCCAAAAATGATGATCTGAAATGTTGCGTCGTACATACTTATTTTTACTTCAGGTGTTATATTTTGCTAGCTTATTAAGTATATTTTTGAATTATTTTTTTTGAAATAGATATTACTAGATAATTTTAGGTAATATCTTAAATATGCAGAGAAAAATTATAATAATAATTGATTTAAAAACTTCTTTATAAAAATTTAGTGAGGTTAAACTAATTATAAATCGATTTGAAAGAGATTTAATGGAATATATAAAGCCTTATGATAAAGTATCCATTGAAAATATTGCAGAACACTTTTTTCCAGCACCTTTTCCTTACAGATATTATTTTATCAACAGAATTCGTATAAGCTTGGGGCTCGACCCGTTGCTTTGGTGTAAATTTGAGAAAATAAAGAATAAATCGGATTTGGAAGTAAAATTAGCTAAAACGGTCCAAATTGTTGAAAGTGCAATCGAAACTATAAAAGCAAATCTGAAGAAACTAATTCAACAAAAAATAA
>JAUWBH010000152.1 GCA_030605085.1 Promethearchaeota archaeon
AAAAATGAAGCGTACTCCACAAAATCAAGGCTCCTGCCATGCACCCTGGATTTTTGTCTTTTGGTTAGTGTATTTCGATACGCTTAATACATAACTTGTCCTATAAAATTTTATGGCCTCTCTTTGGTCTCGCTGGCAGGAGTCTCCCTTTCTTTCTTTATTTCACTTTCAAAATTTTTTCATGATCAAATTTTTTTTTTAAATAGATAGATCATTTTCGTTTTACATGTTCGAAAATTTTGAGATATTGATTTGGTTTCTAATCATTCTAGTCGCATCGTCCATTGTTAGCATCGTTCTCCACAAAAACGATCTGGGTCCTTTTAACACGATCGTAAATTGTTTAAGTTTTATTGGAATCGTAGTTCACGAATTAAGCCATTACATTATATGTCTAGCAGTTGGGATTCGACCTGAGGGAATTAAAATAAGATACAGGAATAAAAACACGGGACAACCCCAACCTCACGGTTCAGTGAGTCTAGGATTTAAAAGACCCACGTTCTTACAAAGCTTTTTAATTTCGTTTGCGCCTTTGTATGTGTCCACATGGTTGTTTTTTTTCTGCTTGAGCGTGGCGTTAAACCCCGAGGTTGATTCTTTCTATAGAGTGGTAGCGGGATTTCTCTGCTTTTCGCTTTTCATGGGTGCGGCGCCTTCTTCGGTGGACCTTAAATCTATAGGGAGGGCGTTCAAATACGATTATAGGTACACGATGTACCAAATCTTTCTCGTCGTTTTCTCGGGGTTGCTGTTGTTGGGATTATTAATTTATTTCAACATATTCTTATGGTACGATTTCGTCTTTTACATCGCAGTGGCAATTGGATATTTCTTTATGAAATATAGCATTAAAGGAGTGAACTGGGCGATCCGTAAAATGTCTTGGAGCGGAGACGATTACGGCGTAGACTACAAAGAATACACGCGAAAAAGGTTTAAGTCGAAAAAACCGAGAAAATCGGGAATAAGAACGGCGCAATGGTGAAGGTGCATTTTTCTCTTTTTTTTTTTTTTTTATCGATTGAAATTTTTCTTTATATAGGGGAGTAGTAAAAATAGGATCATGATGTTTGAAGATTATTTTCAAAACGTTGGAAACGCAGTGGAGTTCCTAATAGCCTTTGTTGCGATGGTAGCGTTTTTGACATTTATTTTAGAGCTCGTAATATTTCTCACGTCGTCTTTTCATAGGTGGGAAGCGGCTAAGTTAATGTTAATCTCGTTTGTTATCGGTACGATATGCGGGGGATTCTGGTACGGAATAAAATATTTCCGAATTTAATTAATTAAAGTTTTTTTTGTATTTCTTTTTCTTTTTTATTTTATTACCTTTTTCTTTTGTACATTTCTCTTCTAATTTCGTCTTTTAGCTCGTTGTTAGTTTTTGAAAGCAGTTTTTTCTCTTTTTTCTTTTCTTTTTTCGCTTTTCCTTTAAGTAAACCCTTAAAGAAATTTTTAAATCGAGGGAACTTATGTTTGCGACCTCGCGGCTTCCCGCGCTTACCTTCTTTTACCACTATGATGGGTCGTGGTCTTTTCCCTTCGTCCTCTTTTTCTTTTTTTTTCTCTTTATCGGTGTCCCGAGGTTTTTCTTTTTCTTTCTCAGATAGTTTTTCTTTTTCCCTTTCTCTTTCTAATTCTTTAGCTCTTTCCCTCTCCAGCTCTCTCGTTTTCTCTGCGTCCTTTATATCTTCTATCTGCTTTTCTTTTTCGCTTTCCCGTTCTTTTACATCGTCCTTTTCTGGTACTTTATCTTTTCCTACTTCTCCAACTTCTCTATCCTTTTCTACATCCTTATCTTTTTCCAACTCCTTTTCATCGTATCGCGGTTCGAATTCTTCCTGTTTTTCGTCTTCCATTTGGTATTCGGGGTTGAACTCGTCTTCTTCTTTGGTATCCTCGTCTTTTTCGCCATATTCGGGGTCGAACTCCTTTTGTTCGTCGTCCATTTCGCCTTCGGTCTCTTCTTCCTGCTCGTCTTCCGTTTCTTCGCCATATTCTTCGCTCATTTAATCAACTCTACGCGATTAATTCGTAAATAGCCTTATCAATCTCCTTTGTGATAGCCTTATTATAAAGGTAGTGCGAGTTTTTATTTGAACTTTAATAATAAAAAATTGTTAAGAAATTTATCTAAGGGCGCATATACCCTCACATTCGAGTATTTAAACGGATTTCGCGTTTAAAATTCTTCGATATTATTTCGTATATTCATATAATATCATATTAACACAATATGTTCACCTAACTTTTTTAAGTCCACCAATAATTGGTCGTAAACAAAAAAAGCATGAAATAAAATTTGTTTATTTCACATACGGTAATCTCGTGTTTAGAAATAAACTTCTCTAAATTGGGTATAAGCGTATCTACGCCTTCCTTTTTTAACCTTTCTGCGAATTTGTCGTATAATTCTTCAGAAATACCGGAAAATTTTGCTTTAGGAAACTTATTTTTTAATAACTCGTAGATCTTAGTTTTTTCGTAGTACTTTTTAGCTACGTAATATTGCGCCCACCCTTCTATTTCCAACAATTTAAATACGGCGGGGGCACGCCTTTTCCAAATTGATAAGTTCGTAAAATTCTAGTGGTTCCGTCATTTTTACATAAATAATTTGCTAGGGTTTTTTATATGTTTTCTTTTAAATAATTACTTTTTTTTTGTTATTAATATCACATCCACAGAATTATTAAAAGAAAAATTCAAGTGACTGACAGACTCTTTTTTTATTTATATACGAAAGTTTCTTTTAGGTAGTATAGCTTGTAATAAGTTGAACCATAAAAAAAAGTCCGGTTCACGCAAATAACCACGCAATTAGAGCCATCATGCCGAAAAGAAAAAGGAGATCGGTCGATCTTTCGAAGTATCACGCCCTCGACAAGTGGATGACCCCGCCGTTAGAGGAGGTAAAGAGCACCGCTGACGATGTTAGGCAAAAAGCGTGCGTATTTATCCACCTGCCCGAGATTTTGGATTATTTTGCCGAGCAAGATAAAATTCTCGATTACGGAAAGTTAATGGATCACCTCAAATCGCAATACGGGGCTGACACATCCGCTCATATGTACTTAGGGGCTTATCCTGAAAGAGACCTTTCGGCACAGGACGCTAAAAAACAATCGAGATTTTTTCAGAACTTATCGACCCTCGGGTATACCGTGGTAAAGGGCAATGTATTCGTAAGGGATAACCGTAAAATCGTGGTGAAAGGTACGGAAGTGTCTTTAGGCGTCGATATGATCCGTTATTTACACCCCAACCGCAACGAGTTCGATTTAGCCGTTTTATTCTGCGGAGACGAGCAGAGATTTAGGAAACTCCTTCAAATGGTCAAAAGCGACTACAACGCAAAAGTCAAAGTGCTTTCGTTGGCCTACGAGTACGAAGAGAACCTCCAAAGTTTTAAAGAATTCGTACAATCCATCAGTACGGTCACTCCAACGAGTTCGCAATGGAATTTTCGACCAAACATCCGCACATATAAGAGAGCGCCTTCCGACAGCGTGAAAATGTTTACCACCCCTAAGACTACGCAAGACCGCCTAAGAAGAAAGTCGCAAATGCTAAGGGAAAAAGCGTTAGGAAACGGCGTGAAGAAAAAGACGATCTTGTACGCGGATTACGGAAACTTGTACCATAATTTACGCGATTTAAAAAAACTCGATATAAGATATAGAGATTTCACCGACGAATCCCTGTTGATGTTGCTAAAGACCAAAGCTGAGGCTCGAAATCAGCTCGAAAAAGCAAAGGTATTTATGGGAGTGCCTTCGCTGAACATTAAAAACCTCGAGTCGATACGGAAAAAAAAAGAAGAGCTTTATGAGTCCCTTCGATCGCACGGGTTTGAAGTCCATTTCTCCAACAACGAAGTGTTATTCGGAGGAGGCATGAAAGAAAGCGATGTAGATCTAAGAATTGGCATAGACATTGCCCGTTCGGTCTTAGATAACGATTTTGAGAAGTATGTCCTGGTATCTGGAGACGCAGACTTTGTTCCTGTAGTTAGGATGCTAAAAGAATATGGTAAACAAGTGGAGATATGGGCCTTTACGGAAGACTCGCTCTCTCCCTTTTTAATAGAGGAGATTACGAATTTAAGCGATACAAAATGTGGTATCAAATCAATTTTAGAGATGATTCGGTGATAATGTGAGGTTTGATTCCACATAGAAATTAAATAGATAAGGTCTTTATATTTCCAGATGCAAATATATCTATGACATCATCCAAATCTAAATCCCTTGGTGTACCTGAACATATCAATATAAAAAATCATACAAAATATCGGATTTTGGATGCCTTTCTTCTTTACGAAAGTTATGTTTAGACAATAATCAATTGCATAAAATGCCTGAGAGTATAGTAAATTTACCGCTAATCGAAGAATTAAGATTATTTGGTAACGAACTAATAGATGTCTCCGAATCAGTAAAAAGACTAACAAATAGTGGCGTTAGAGTCTTACTATGATAGAGGGAGAGTAATTAAGCTGCAAAAATAGAATTAGAATAAAAAATAATACGACATAATTACATTTCACATTTAGATTAAAAATTTAAATGATGAGCTAAATGCAGAAAATTTTGGAGTTGATCTAAATAGGGCAATTATATCTTCAAAGAAAATATATATACAAGTGTGTGTATACTATAATTAAACCAATTTTATCAAAAAAGTCTGATAAATTTAAAGATCTAATTGAAGAAATTTATAAAATATTTGATGAATTATAAGAAATGGATTCAGAAGAATAAAATTAAAAAGTGAATTTAAAAAATTTGATATATTAGTTGAAGAAAAATGTACCCTAAAGATGAAATTCGGGAATTAATTGAAGTTGCTGATGGGTATGCTAGGGAAAAGCAATACGATAAGGCCATACTTCTTCTTTTACAAGCAATTGAGATAGATCCAAAATATTGCCCTATTAGACATAGTCTTGCATCAGCCTATAATATTATTGGTGAATATGAAGCTGCCATCAAGCAAATAAAAATAGCGTTAAAAAGGAGGCGTAAAGATGACCCGTATCCTGAGGAATATTACCTGCTCATACTTACAGGGAGTTATAACGGAAAAAAAGACTATAAAATGGCAATTAAAACAATAAATCAAATAATTAAACAAAATCCCTTATATAATGAAGCTATATTCATTTTAGCGGGGGAAGCATATTTTGAGCTTAAGAATTTCAAAGAGATGTCTAATATACTTAAAAAGGGTTTAGGATATTTCCCTAATTCGGTTTCAATTAAAGCATATCTTGGTATAGCTTATCACAATCTGGGAGATTCAACTAACGCAGCAAACATTCTTAAAGATGCACTCGAGAATTGCCCAAATGATGCAGATAATTTAATATTCGTAGGCTTCGCACATTGTAGAGTTAGTAAAGCAGATATCGGATTAGACTTAATGAATCAAGCAATCCAAATGAGTCCAGATAATGCTATGTACTATGGTTATCTTGCTAAAGCATATCAAACACTAGGGGATATTCCAAATGCTTTAAGTGCAGTAGAAAAAGTAATAGAATGGAGTCCCGACGCGGCAGCAAAAAAATTTAAAAAAGAATTAGAAAGTCTAAAATAATATATGTGTTTTTTGTAGAGAAATTAATTAAACTAATTAAAGAAAAGAAAAGTGTTGTTTGTATGGGACTTGATCCCAGGATGGACAACGACGATCAAATTCCTAAGTACCTTATCGATGAATTTAACGACCAGAACAGAATTATTGCAAGAATTTAACAAAATTTTAATATTTTATCTTAAAAGATAAGAAGCGATAGTTATTCGTCTTTTTTTTTAATTAAATTATATTATCGTAGATTTTTTTGAACTCTTTCATTTTACACGCTTCTATTGATTGATCAATAAGATTAGGCGTGAAAAATAGAAATTTTTTTCCCTCTCGATCTTTTTATAGGATTCGATTTAATATGGATTATATGGCACCTAAGGATTTAACCCTAAAACATCTCTTTATCAACAGTATTTTGAAGCATGTCGAGAAAATCGAAGGGATGGTCGCAGACTTGAGCGAGCTTAAAACCCACGCTATCGACAAAGACCTCGAGAAAAAGCTCTATTGGAGCCTATTGACCATTTATCTCGACATTAAACTGGTAAATAGCCTCGATCACACGATACTCGACAAAGCGCGCAAAGAGACGGGAATCGACTTCAAAGAATTAGAAGACGACTTATATTCTAAGGACCGCCCCCATTTAAATGACGAGTTATTACGCGCTATAAGAAACTGTAAGAAACTAAGGCAAGTCTTTATTGACTATCAAACGCCATAAATAACAAAATTTTAGATATTTTTCATCTTTCAAATTGACTTTAAGAGTCCCAATTTTTCCAAGTCTTCTAAGATTAGATTGCGATTGTTGTACAATAGGAGTAATAAGATTTTATCGACAAAATTCAGTGATAGAGAGCTGAGCTGATATTGAATGGTATAATTCTCATACTTTATATCTTTAACAAAGAATTTTGTTAAATCAAAAAAGACGAGTGAACTCCTTCCGAAGTTATCGAGAGTTTTCTTATCTCAGTTTACTCTTTAGAAGTTTAATATTCTTTCTAATAATCTCTGCGTTTGGTGATTCGAGTTGATCAAAAATCTCCAACGCTTTCTGGTAATGCTTCATCGCCTCTTCCAGCTTGCCTATATCTTCCAATATACTTCCGATGTTGTTTAACCTTGTGGCTTTTCCACTCAAGTCGCTTAATTGCTCGTCAATGTCCAACGCTTCCCTGTAATGCTTCATCGCCTCCTCTAATTCGCCTTTACCATACAATAACAATCCGATGTTGTTAAAAGTAGTGGCTTTTCCCCGTAAGTCGCCTAGCTGCTCGGCAATTTCCAACGCTTCCAAAAATTCTTGGAATACTGTCGTAATATTAAATCCGTTCTGTTAGATTCTAAAGTAGAAGACTATTTTAAAGCAAGAGGGCGCAAAGTTAGCTGCGATGCCCTTATTAGCAATAAACTTAACGATATTGTTATTGAAATTATTGATAAAGCAATCTTAAGAGCTAAAGCTAACTATAGAAGAACAGTAAAAAGTATAGATATTTAATTTTATATTTTCATTTAATATTTTTCTCCTTTTCTATTTTTTTTACATCGAAAGAAAATAATAAAATTTAAAATAATTTGGGTTTACATCGAATCATCTATTCAATCGTTGTAAAACTGTACAGTTTTTTTTTTAAAGGAATACTGTTGGTTTAGAAATTTATGTTGCTACTCAATTTTTAATTTTCTTTTGAAATCTTTTACACACTTTTTCTTTAAATACTCTTGTTGATTTTTTCTTTTTTAAAGACAAACGACATTTAGAGGGAATTTAACATGGCAAAAAAACAAAAGACATTATTCGATGCTATTGGCAACGATAAAACCGACAAAAACGGCGAGGGTAATCCAACTAATATTTCCCCAGATAGCGAAAGGAAACAATTCAAGCAATACCAAATCGATTTTTTGGTCGTAGAGATCCAGAGGCACCGAGATTTGTATTACAACAAGACTCCCGAGATTTCGGACGCGAAGTACGACTTGTTAGAGGACGAGTTGAGGGGATTAGACCCCGACAACCCGCTACTAACGATGATAGGAAAAGACAGTTCCGAACTATTTGACAAGAGGGAACACGTGATTCCTATGGGTTCTCAAGACAAAGTATCCACGCCGGAGGATTTCATGAAGTGGGCGAATAGAAGGAACTTTCCAAAGTACTTAGTTCAATTCAAGCTCGACGGGATAAGCGTAGAGCTTCAGTACGACAATGGTCGGTTCAAATGCGCGGTCACGAGGGGCGATGGGCGAATTGGAGACGATGTATCGGCGAACGTGAAGAAGATGATCGGCTTCCTACCAGAGCTAAATTCTAACTTTACTGGGGCGACTCGAGCGGAGATTTTGCTATTTCACGACGCCTATAATAAGCATTATTCGGACAAGCAAAATTGCAGGAACGCAGCAGCAGGTATAGTGAGAAGAAAAGACGGAAAAGGGTGCGAGCACCTAAACCTCCTATTTTACGACGCCGTAAGCATAACCAATAGCGTTCTATTCAATTGCGAAGCAAACAAGTTGATATGGCTCAAAGAGCAAGGGTTGCCCCCGATAAAGTTAAGATTCACTTCCAGCCCGCAAGAAATTATCGCAGTAAGGGATGATGTGATGAACAAGATTCGGAATACTTTGGAATACGACATTGACGGACTGGTAATTAAAGGCAACGAGATCGACTTAGAGGACATGAAGAGGGCACGACCTACGAAGCAGATCGCCTTTAAGTTTCAAGCGGAAGAGATCGAGACGGTTCTTCTCGATGTGGAGTGGAGTATCAGCGGTTCTAACTACACCCCTGTCGCCATCGTGGAGACAGTGAAACTTATGGGTACGAATGTGAGTAGAGCGAGCCTAGCGAACCCCAACTTGATCGAGGAACTGAACTTGAAAATCGGCTCGAAAGTGTTTATCAGTAAGAGGGGAGACATAATTCCTAAGATCGAAAGCGTAATTGAAACGCCAGAGAACGCAAAAGAAATTCCGATTCCAAAAACCTGCGAGACATGCGATTCCGAGCTTGCGAACGAGGGCACGAGGCTATATTGCCCCAACGAAGATTGCCCGAAAAGGACTTACCATAGGCTGCAAAAGTGGATAAGGAAGTTAGGAGTGAAGCATTTTAGCGAGAAATTGATGCTGAGCAAATTATTTGACGCAGGTAAGGTTAAGAAAATTGCGGATTTGTACGATCTTAAAGTTTCGGATCTCACCAAATTTGAGGGAGTGAAAGAGACCTCGGCAAAAAAAGCGTTAGACAACTTATTTGCGGTAAAAGAAATATCCTTAGCAAAGTTTATTGCGGGATTCGACCTCGAAAACATAGGAGAGCGGATCGTGGCGAAAGTCGTCAATGCGGGATTCGATATCCTCGATAAAATTCACAACGCGTCAATTAGGGATTTGTCGAAGGTAGAAGGCTTTGCCGAAATTACGGCGGAGAACCTTCTTAACGGATTGCGTAAAGCGTATCCAGATATGTTAGATTTATTAAAAACCAATAAAATAAAAATAAAGGAGAGAGTGATGTCAAAAAAGTTAGAGGGATTGAGCTTTTGTTTTACGGGCAAGTTGGAGACGATGAAGCGGGCAGATGCAGAACAACTCGTGGAAGAGAACGGGGGCGTACCAAGGAAAAGCGTGGTAAATAACCTGTCTTATTTAGTGACGAACGATACCACGCCTACTGCCAAGTATAAGAAAGCTCAAGAGCAGAACACGAAAATAATTTCCGAAGAAGATTTTTTAGAAATGCTCGAATAGGGCAGAATTAAACATTTTTCTTCAATATTTTTCTTTTTTTTCTATTTATTCTTCTTTTTTTTTTATTTTTTTTCAAAAGTGACAATCCCCACTCACTCGACAAAATACGATACGAGCCATTTCCTCTCAATTTATGAACAGCATTACTATCTCGAAAAATTCGAACCATCTATGATTATTTTTGTCGTAATTTCCTCAATAGAAATATTTGTAAAAATTCTGAAAAAGAATCTCTTGGTATTCAATGAATCGTTATTTTTCCGCATAATCAAATATGTCGGTTTTTGTCGAGCGAGTATAATTTGTCACCTATGTTTTTTTTGCAGTAAAACTTTTTTTTATTTTTTTCTCTCTACTTGACTCCGTCAGTAACTTGAGATCGCAACCCTACACGCTTCTTCTCTCATTTTTATTTTCGATGTATTCTATTAGTAGATGGTCGAGATAACAATTTTGTCAAGAATTTTCAAGAAAAGTACAACTTTTTTTCGCTTTTTTCAAAGGTGATTTTACAGGTGGGGCAGAAGTGCTTTTCCAAAATTTAAAACGCACTTTCAAAGCCAGAGCCCACATTTCGCGAAAAATATAGTTCCTGGTGAAAAAATATAACCGATATAATGTTGTACTTTTTCAGGAGAATTTTTTCGCAACAATTGATTCGTAGTACGATTTGCCACCATAGTACAACTTTTGATGGGATTTTTTGCCACAAAAAAAAAAAAGAAAGGTTTGCCATCCCCGAGCTTTCGGACGCAAAAGGGACTTACAAGGCTTCTTCTCTTAATCTTTTTGCTTTCGGATCTGAAACTAACTTGATAAATTTTTCAAAAATTGTTTTTCTTTTGTTATAAATTTTTGTAGCAACATAAACCTAAAAATCTAAATAGTTGTTATTCTGAAAATTTTTACTCTGAAATCTTTATTTCGTGATAGCCTTGCGATGAGAGGAGACTTTTTACAAAACAATTCCAAGCTATCAATAAAACGCACAAAACCCACATATTTTAGAAATTTATCACCCTCAAGAATTTTATATCCCTCACAATCTTAATTTTTCTTACTATAAAACAAAATAAACCATTAGGTAAAAACCCATGACCAAAGCAAACTTAAAAAAGAAAGATTTAATCGTTCTCGATTTCGATAACACGATGTACCACAACCCCAGTTATGACCTATCTCTCGACATCAAGCCTTACGAAATGGTTAGAGCTAAGGATTTCTTTTTCGAATTATTCACCCAAACCCAGATTCCGCGAGTTTATAATCCTTATTTCGTGCTGATTACAGGTAGGAAAGAAGACCAGAGGGGCGCAATTCTGAAATCCTTGAAGCAAAAGGGCTACTTAATCAACAGAGCCTACTTCAATCCCACCGACCAAAGCGTATTTCTTAACAACAAAGGAGAGATCGACACCAACAAGTTTCTCATCAATTATTGGTGTTGGAAGTGCATGATAATTAACGAGTTATGGCAATCTGGTAGATTTAGCTCGATTACGGTTATCGACGACGATTCGGTTATTTGCCACATGCTTACTAACCTCAACATAACCGCGTTAAAGACAGAGTTTATCGTCTATTGCGGTCAATTATACTTACTTTTTAAGGAACACAACAAGAGTACAAAGACCTTTGAGATTTTCAATTCGGATTACAAGACGCTATTTAAAGCGAGGGATCGAGAACCCCAAGAAATTCCAATTTAATTTCTTTTTATTTTATATTTTTTATATTTACAAATCAAAATTAAAAGAGTGAGTTCGAAAAAATTTAAAAGAAATTTAACAATTTAAGAAAATTGAGGATTAAAATACATCTTAGTAAGATAAAAAGAAAAAAATATTTTAGCCCCTTATAATTATCAATGGTGAGCAAAAATTGATTATCAAGAAGAAACTTAATTTTGAATATGAGATCTTAGAATGTATTAGGGACAATCCAGGTGGGCTCACTATAACAGATATTGCAAATCTAAAGCAATTTTCAAGAAATACTGTTTCTAAATATGTTTTAAGTCTTGAAACTAAAAAAGAAATCTATAAAAAAAAAATTGGGGCATATAATTTATATTTTAGCTCTAAAAAGACATATATTCCGAAGATAACTATTATCTCATATTATAAAGCCCTCTTGATGGGATTGAAGGATAAATTCCCAAACAAAGAAGAAGTTTTTAAAAAGATTGGACATGAATATGGAAAACACATTGAATTTGTATTTGGACCTAATGTTTTGAAACAGTTGAAGTCATTATCACGACCTCGTCTTATGAAATATCATTTGGAAGCGCTTAGAATTTTTTATTCAGCTTATGATATATTTCAACCAGATATTGAAATTTCAGTTTTAGAAACGGATATGAAAAATCAAAAAGTGATATACAGATTTAAAAACTCAGTATTTTTAGAAAATACAGAAGAGTTCATATACCATATTTATATATCGGTTGGGATCATCGAAGGCGTATTAACAAGAAAATTGAATATCCCTGTGGAGTGCAATGTAATTAAAATTAATGTTGGTAATAATAAGGAAAATTCCTACTTTGATATTTCTATTCAGATTAAAAAATAACTTAACTATTGTTTTTTGTAGCCTTCTTAAATATTAATTAATCTTTTAAACAGATTGAAATCTACAAGTAAATCCTAAAAAATTATTAAATCTCACATAAAAAAATCTCAAAAATAGAAATATTTAAGATAAAAAGAATAGAAATTGTTAGTGAGATAAATAAAAATATTATATGATTTTTAATTATTAAAGGTGGAATTAAGTGGTTGACAAAAAAAGAAATGACATTGAATACCTAATCTTGGAATGCATAAAAGAGAATCATTTTTACAGTAATCAAAAGAATCTCATAAATATTAGACTTACATTAATTCTTAAAGATGATGAAAATGGTTAAAAAGAGACAAAATAACATTGAATACCAGATCTTGGAATGCATAAGAGATAATCCTGGGGGTTTGACGATTACAGATATTGCAAACCTTAAAAAATTTTCTAGAAATACTGTTTCTAAATATGTTTTAAACCTTGAACTCAAAAACTTAATTTTCAAAAAAAAAGTTGGGGCCTATAATTTATATTTTAGCACTAAAAAGAGTTACTTCCCTAAAGCAACTATTATGTCGTATTATAAAGCGTTATTAAAAGGATTTAAAAACAAGTTTCCAAATAAAGAACAAATTATTAAAGAGATTGGTCGAGAAATGGCGAATGATATGGAATTTGCTATTGGACCTACTATTTTAAAACAATTGGAATCTTTATCGGGGCATCGTATTTTGAAATATCATTTAGAAGCACTTCGAAATTTTTATCCTTCTTACGATATATTTCAGACTAAAATAGAAATCTCAGAATTAGAGTTCGACCCAAATGTTAACAAAGCGGTATACAGATTTAAAAACTCTAATTTTTTAAAAAAAACTGAAGATTTTACTTATCACATTTATTTAGTATGCGGTGCAATGGAAAGTATACTAAATAGAAGGTTGAAAATACCTGTGGAATGCGATGTCATTGAAATTAATGTTTCAGATAACAAGAAAGATACGTATTTTGATATTTCAATCCAGATTAAAGATTAGATGTTTTTTTTTATTGCTTTATCGAGTTATTCTCTTAATTCTCTTAAATTTATAAATTGTAATAAATTTGACAATTTTTTAAACTCTCGTAAAATTATCACTATTTCAGTTGACTCTTTTTTTTAAATAAAGGTGATTTTTTAGAATTATTTAATGAGCAATTTATATTCAAAATCGTCCGTAAAACTTTTTTTCCACGAGATTTTAAAAATCTTGCGAAATACAGACAAAAATGTTGTGGAAGTATGGCAAGAACTTTCAGAGATTGAATTTTTAAAGAGACTGAGTAAATTTGAGCTTTACGATTTTTTAATGAATTTCGACTTCATAGATATAACAAAGGGAAATTATATTAATTATGTATCGATTAACAAAATCCTATTTATTATGATAGCTCTTAAACATCTTGAATTAGATATAAAAGTTCTTTCTGAAATTTTAGATTATAATGGTTTTGAGGCATTAATCCAAGAAATATTGTTAAGAAACGACTATAAAGCAATAAAAAACTTTAGGTTTACTGATAGATCAAATTTCAAATCAACAACCTCTCAGAAGAGGTACGAAATAGATGTCATCGCGATGCGCCAAAAATACGTTTTAATAATTGATGCGAAACAATGGAAACGTAAGGATTCTTTTAATTCTATAAACAAAGCCGCAAATTTGCAATTACAGCGTGTTATTGCTTTAAAAAAAAATCCTGAAGCGTTTTCCAAGTTGGTTCAAGAACTATTAGGAATAGATCCAAATCTAAATAAATATCTGCCGTTTAAATTAATCCCATTAATGGTTACTTTGGAAGATAATGGAATAAGAATAAACGATAATCAGATTCCTTTGGTTTCAATATCACAGTTCAACGCATTTCTACAAGAATTTCAAATATATTTAGATTATTATAATATAATTGAAATTAAGAAAGTTTTTATTCAAAAACAATTAGTTTAAACTAAAATATTATTTATCGTGTAATGTCTGATTCTCAATAGGTTCTACCATTTGCTCCATTCGTTCTTTTTCAGCTAATCGATTCCTTACTGAACCTAAATATCATGAAATTCTTAATATTAATTAAAAAAAATCTTACTCGATTAATTGGTAATTTACACCTGGTGTTAATCCGGCAAGATGGAATAATTCTACATCATCAGAAATTAATTTTTCTAATATTTCTTGTTTAATTTGGTTAAAAAATATAGGTTCTAAAAATCTTTCTTTATTTGTATAAGTTCTAGTTAGATTATTTTTTAAATTAGAATCTTCCTTAATTAATTCTGCCAGCACAGTATTTTTATATATACGATAATAAAAACTAATTCCAACTTTTTGAGGTCGATTAACTTTAAAAAATTCTATAACTTTTTTAGTTGAATCAATCGATTCGTAAGGATAACCCGTTAAGAGATCAATTGCTAAATCTATTTCGTACTTTTTACAATATTTAATTATATTAGTTAAATCGTTGTAAGAATAATTATTCAAGGTTTGAATTCTCTCGTCGCTGTCAACGGAAAGAGTTATTAAGTAAGCATTAGATTTACGCAACAATTTAAACAAAACTTCATTGTAAGGATTTGGCTTCATATATAATGTCCATTTCAAGGGATTTTTACTCTCAATTAAAGCTTTACAAAATTCAATAGAAAATTTTAAATCTAAATTGAATCCACTATCGCATAAATGAAAATGTGTATAACCTTTATCAACTAAATATTTTATTTCCTCGATAATATTTGGAATTTTTCTAAACCAGACTCTCTTTTTCGCTTCGATACAATAAGGACATGCATTTAAGCAACCTGCATTTGTTTGAAACCCAACAATTCCATTATCAGATAGATATCGAGGATAATCTATTATCCTTGCCCTTTTATGAATCAAATCTGAATCTATTCCATGCTCCCATCCATTGTAAATTTTTTTTGTAAGTTGGTTAGATTGTAATAATTTTAAAAAATGAGGTAAAATCACTTCTCCGGGACCAATTATCCCATAATCTGCTTGAAGATATTCTAATATTTCATGAGGCATAGCAGAAAATCCTGAACCTCCTAATAGAATTGGAATTTTATCACTCTTTTTTTTAACGCATTGAATTAATTCCTTAATTTCTGGCAGAAAGAATTTATTATTGAAGTAGGTTGCAGAATCAATATTTCGGATGGAGAACCCTACGACATCGTACGATTTTTTGCTAATTTTTATACTTAAATCTTTAATTGGTGAATTTGCAAAACATAAATCTAAGATATCTTCATTATGTCCATTTTTTTCTAATGCTGTTTTTAAATATTCTAAACCTATGGGAATCACAGGTGGAACTTTCAAGGTATTTGGATTTACAAGTAAAATATTCAAGTTATGTTTTCACATTAAATTATTGGAAATTAATTTTAATATAAAAATAATAAAGAACTTTCAAATAATTTAATTATTTTTTGAAAAAATTATTTATCTAATCTAATTGAGTTTAAAAGATCTTTGTCGTTAAAGAATTCAATGAGCTATCACAAGTTTTGTGATAGCTCGAAGAGGTTTGGGGTTTATGGAATCGCTTCCAGCCATTTACAAGTGGTTGCTTTCACAAGTCGGGGACGCTATAAAGCCCCGTTTGAAAAAAGGCAGTCCCTACCGCAAATGGTCGCAAATCCACGACTTTTTCAAGCATAGCGGGATAACTTCCTTCAAGACTTCCGAAGTAACGAAAAAAGCGTTACAAATGAAGTATGTCTTGAACTCGGCGACGAGCGAACAACCCGATAACCTTAAGGTTGGTCTTTCCACAC
>JAUWBH010000020.1 GCA_030605085.1 Promethearchaeota archaeon
AAAAATGAAGCGTACTCCACAAAATCAAGGCTCCTGCCATGCACCCTGGATTTTTGTCTTTTGGTTAGTGTATTTCGATACGCTTAATACATAACTTGTCCTATAAAATTTTATGGCCTCTCTTTGGTCTCGCTGGCAGGAACCTCCCTTTCTCTTGTTTTCAAATTGTTTTTTTTTTTAATACTCTTTTTTAAGCCTAATATTTTTTTTCAATTTTTTTTTTAAATTCTTTTTTAAATTTACAATCAAAATTTTTTTTATATATGGAGAGCATTTTCGTACTCTATGTTTGAATTTTTTAAAATAAAAAATATTTAAAAAAAAAGACTGAAAATTATGTTTTTATGCAATGGAGTTATTTCATTCAAAAATTAAATGAAGCAAATGAAAAAACTAGGGAAGAAATTAATTATTTTGTGGAGAATCTAATCTAATTGTATTAGAAGAAAAGCCATAGGATTTTGTCTTCATACTTTAAAAAATTTGATAAAGGTTTAAATTAAAAAGAAAATAGATTACAATTTTAGAAAAATGTAAAATAAATCTATGTTATGAGTATACATTATGATATTTCGTCAAAAAAATCAGTTTGTTATATATAGAAAACATAAATTTCAACAGATCAAAAAAGGAAAGCTTACCTTTGAACAGGATGAATATATTCATCCTGAATGATATAAAAATTCTAAAAGTCTTTACAGTCTCTTATTAGTTTACTAATAATAAATATTAAGAGGAATAAAGAATCTAATAATGAATAAGATGTAACGAAGAAAGCTGCTGAGGAAATTACTATTTTAAATGAAGGAATTAAATTACAAAGTAAATAGAAGAAATATTTACAACAAATTAAGATCTAGTATTGAAGATTTATTAAATAAATATGGCTTTCGATGTAAAAGATGCAAAGCAACTTGTTGTATTGGTCCAAAAAGATTTCCTTTTCTCTACGAGGATTTTCAACTAATTCAAGAAAAATCACCACAAGTTATAAATGAAAATATTGACATTTTTTTTGATGAGGAGGATCATACAGGTTATGATTTTGAAGGTTCAATTAAACAACATCCCAATGGTAAGTGTGTTTTTTACAATGAACAAGGAAATGTATGTTTGATTCATGAATGCAAACCTTTGTTATGTGTGAGTTTTCCATTTGTTATAAATTTAAACGCTTGGGAATATTTTGTTCATAACAGTTGTGAATGGATTAAGTTATGTTATAAGGATAAACCCGATTTACATGATTTAGATCAAAAAATTGTCAATATGATTGATGATTATAGATCGATAAAGTACGATGACGAGGAATAAATTGTTGTACTTGATTTTTTAAGTGAAAAATTAGATAATTCAACTTTAATTATTAAAGATTATAGAATGTTGAATGGATGAATCATTAAGATTATTATGCCCAAATTTGAGAAAAATATCTAAAAATCATATGAAAAAGACTTTCATAAAGCAAAAAGTTTTTTTTCAAACCATAAGTATAGTAGAGCAGAAAAATTATTTTTAAAATGTTATAACCATTATAAGCGTAAGCCTCAATTAAGGAAGGCGTATGAAGCAAGAATCAGAGGGATTTTAAAACCCCCCTGTTCATCAGAACCGTGCGTGCGACTTTCACCGCACACGGCTCAAACCTCAAGTGCTCAGCATCATGTCACCATGTCTCCTTTGGGGCGATCCTCTCGGATATCCCCCCGGGAAATTTCATGTCACCAATCCGCTCCCTATAGGAGAAGAAGGTCATTTCATCAGGACTCCACTCTCTGCCTTCGATGGTTTCTCTGCTGGCGATTTCGCCAGTATTCGGCTGCTTTTTGATCGTATGGACTCGTATGAATCCGAACTTTCGACCATTTCCACCATTGAACCGTCAATGTATATGGTTCCACCAAATGGATCCCTTGACAAGAGAAGACCCACTTGTTATTTCCAACGATTTTCCAATAGTGGCTTCGGAGCCATTTACGATTTCTTTTAGGATGCCAACGCTTAGCCCATTGCCACAATAACTCCCAAATACGATGTGACAAATAAGCAAATGCCTTATGGGCGTTACTCCACTTAAAATAGTTACAGAACCCTCTAATACGCCTGTTTAATCCTTTTATGAAATCTTTCACATCTACATTCCAATTGAATCTTATATAATTCTTCAGTTTAACTAAGAACCGGTCGAGCCTATCCCGACTCGGAAAATAAGTGAACTCCTTAATGAAGCCATTCCGATGGCAAAATCTCTGGAAAACAAACCCCAGAAATTTAAAACCGTCCGATACATTTACAATACGAGTTTTTCCTTCATTTAGACTCAAATTAACTGTCGAGAGAAAGGACTCCACCTTAGGTATTACATAATTTACTAAGACCTCTCTTGATGGTGCCAAGACAATGAAGTCATCTGCATAACGAAACACCGCTACATCCTTATCATATCCATTCCTTTGTGACGGAGCCTTATATTTACCAGTTCTAGTATAAATCCCAAATTGTCTTTCCAAACCATCCAAGGCGATATTCGCTAAGAGAGGACTAATAACCCCACCTTGGGGTGTACCTTTCTCCGTTCTCTCAAAGCCAATCTGACTAATTGCTCCTGATTTCAACCATGCCTCGATTATCCTCTGAAATGGACTACCATCGACCTTTGCTAATAAAGCATCATGGTCAATGTTATCAAAGCATTTTGAAATGTCGGCGTCAAAGATCCACCCAGGATGATGTATACGTCCCTTATAATGCATCAATGTATTCCCAATGTGACTTATTGCGTCAATTGCGCTCCTTCCAGGTCGAAACCCAAAGCTGTGAGGCTCAAACTTAGCCTCCCATTCAGGATCCATCGCCAATAAGACTAAAGCTTGCATTGCTCTGTCCCGAATCGTCGGGATTCCAAGCTTACATCTACCACCGCTTGCTTTAGGAATCCATCTCACTTTCACAGGGTTAGGCTTGTAGTTCTTAAGTCTTAAACTCTCTACAAGATCTACTTTCTCTTTGCCTGTCTTATAAAGACGACCATCAATTCCTGACGTACTCCTTCCAGAATTAACTTCTGTGACAAGTTTCACCGCCCATAACCTTGCGAAAAATGACCTTACTAGCAACTTCTGGTGTTGCTTCACTTCCCTGAAGTTGCCAATCTGAGCATCTCGGAAAATCTTCTGTTGTATACTCTCGACTTGATGATTGATTTTAGACCAATTTACATGGTTCCAATCAATCTGCACAAGTTGGTTGGTGCGTACAAAATTCAATTCTGTCTCACGCCTTCCTTCCATTAAAAAGTCTCCTACAAATTGTTTTCCGTTGAGATCACAGGTAGTCAGCCCCCTTTCGGGCGGGTATACACCCTATCCTCCGCATTACCGGAGGCATTCGCTTTCACCTGATCTCTGCCTCCCTACGCTACAGCGTGTGGAAGCTTTACAGAGTTCCTTTCCATAGACAATCATGTAACCCTTAGGAGCCTGTTATGCCCCGAGCGTCATTCGGTCAGATAAGCATGTAACTAACGACTACATGCACCTGGCGCTATTACCTTCCTTTGGTTCAGCTGCGTATCAACTCCCTTTCGCAGCCCCTTTTTCACGAGGCTTCAAACACAGGTTTACTCACGTTCTCCATAGGTTACCTTGGCTAGCCCTATCTGCTTGGGGAGTTAGCAGAATTGGTACGTTGCCACATATGCTTTAGAACCCGCATCTTTTGGGTGCGAGTCTATGCGACTGCCACAAGCGATCTGACTTCGCTGCCCGTTATGGGATTCCATGAAAAAGCTTTAACTCCGCCGCACCGCTAGAGAAATATATTATTTGTCTGATTACAATGGGAAAAAATCAAAAAGCGCTTCCCAAAGTAAATGAATTCTTTAACTACTCAATTATCGTTTGTGGTCGAACTTCACCTATTCCTTCTGGTGTGAACTCTACTTCCGGATTTAGTGTAATTTTATAATTTTCTTCTTTATGACTTGCCGTTTCACCTGAAACATGATCTTCAAAGCATTCAATTTTTTCGACTTTACATCCTATACGTATTCCTCTGTCAGTCTCAATTTTTAGGAGAGAATAAGCTCGTACTTGTTTTGCCTTACTTGAAAATAGATACCCCTTTATTTTATTATCCTTGCCTCGAATAATTTCAAGTGGTTTTCCTCTTAAAGTATTAATCCACCCTATACAATCCTTATCTTTAAGTGCATCTTCGAAATCATAGCTTAGAATAGGTGGATCTGGAGGCATAGATGATTTTTTTGAAACTTGTTTTTCAGTAATTTCAGACTTTTCTACATTCTCATCATCGTCTTCTACGGGAAATTCAAAGCAAATACCCTCAAATCCTTCAAATGCCGTATCCATCGCAAATTTAATCGCAGCTTTTTTTAATTCTTCCGTAAATTCATATGATATGATTTGGTTAGGAAAATAAGCTATTTGGATGAAATGCATTTCTGATATCTTTCTTTTTCGTATATTGAAATACTGCACACCCAAAACAAATGTGAGAATAATTAAATAATGAAATTTGACGAATGGTTTACCACATTTTTAGAAGAAAAAGAAATCGATCTTGAGGATACTATTGAATTTGATGATCACAATGGTTTTAATATTATGCCTATTGGAGTTATTAAGGAATTCTTAGAAGGACAAATAACAAGCATTAAAGAAAGAGTAAAAGACACAATCGTTAAAATTGACTTTTACAACGGAGATGTTATGGATTTTTTAAAACATATAGCTAAAGGAATCGGAAAAACAACAAGAACGATACTAACAAACGAAAAATGCCCCTTATGTTTAGAAAATATTATTTACGACAAGCAAACATCCATTTTTTTTCAAAATTTTAATTTTCACGATAAATGCTTAAAAGAAATAAAAAGTTGACCAAACAAAAAGATTTCTATAAACAATTTTTTTTCTTTTTTTAAAATAAACTCTTGAGCTTTTCTACAATAGTTTCAGACATATAAGAAGCATAACCAAGAGGAGTATCTTCTGAAAAATGAATTATTAACAATAAGTTAATAAAATTACTATAATTAATAATCAGTTCACAAACTTTTTGACCATTTCCCAATGTATAAAACATTTCTGGTAGATCAAACATGCCACTCATATAACGAATCTCCAGTTCTCTCATTGCTCTTAATAAAAGTTCTTCTGTAAGAGAAGAATAAATAAGAGTCCCTGTATTCGTTAAAAGCGCAACACCCATAATTTCAGGATCGGAACCTAAATCCGTAAAATAATTAGTAATTTTATTATATGAACCATATCTTTTTATTTGACTCACTTCATCCTCTCCATATACTAAAGAATCTACTAATTTATCAAATTGTGAGTTTTCAATTGCTATAACATCAATATCACTTTTTATGGAATCGTAATTTCGAAAAAATAATTCAGAGACTCGTTGTAATCTACTGTTGAGAAATAATAAATTTTGACTTGAATCAGATAATATTGTAAAGATGAACCCTTTTTCTTTTTTGAATACAAATCTTAAATCGCTCATTTCTAATACTTCTAATTTTTTAGAGACGACTTTTTGCGAAAATGAGAAAATGGCCGAAAAGAATGGAGTGATTAAATTAATCTGAAGGTCTTTCAACTGGTTCGAGTAGCTTCTATGGTAAATACATATCCCGCTCTCTCTCAAGATAAATAAGGAATGGATGTTCATATATAATTTTATTAAATTTTCATTATTATTTTAAGTTTATATTTATTATTATTTATTATAATAATGCATCTCTAATTTATTATTTCTCATCGTGTAAAAAATCAATTTTGGAATTTTATAAATTCTTATAAATTTTTATCGTAAGGTTAAGATGAATCAAATGGGAATATTATCAAAACTTAAAGATATAATAAGTAAAGGCGATAAATCAATTGAATCTCTAAAACAAGTAGACGAAGAATTATCAATATTACAAAAAAAGATAAACGCAGAAATTATAGCAATAATAGGAACTGGAGGACGACTTAAAGGGCTACCTTTAATATATATTACCCCTGATGAGGCGGATTTAAAAAAATTATCTGCTAAGTTAAGTGAATTAGTTAATCCAATTAAAGATATCTCAGAAGATAGAAATTTCAGAGATTTTATTATTAATTTTGACGATTCTATTTTATTTTTTAAACCAATCATGAGAGAGATTAGCATTTTTGCTATTCTTCTTAAAAATAACGATGTATTAACTCTAAAACAATGGATTTATAAAAATGAACTGGTTTTGAAAGAGTTATTTCACGAAAAAGCCTAAATTACTTGTAAATAAACAGATTTATTTCATTTTACTTGTTTTTCTGATATTATAAATTTGGGATTCTTTTCAAATACAGTTATGACTATTGCGACGAAAATTAAGCTACAACCTAATATTACTTGCCATGTTAAAATTTCGTTCCCTATTAAGAAAGAGGCGAATATGATGGCAAATACAGGTTCAAGTGTGAAAATCAGAGCAGTATTAGATGGTTCCTGATATTGTTGGCTCCAATTTACGAATAGGAAATAAGGGTTGTGCAGACGAACCCCATATAAATTAAAATGAACCAATAATTTACTAAAGTCGAAGTTAATTCATACGATTCTTTGAAAAGTAAGGACCCTCCAAAACAAAGCAATGTAATTACCAACAATTGGACGAAGGTGTAGTGATAGACATCTATGAGTTGAATATATTTATCGTTTAATACAATAAAGATTGCGTAAGAAAAAGCGCATAACAAAACCAATATATCTCCAATAAGAATTTCTTTTTCACCTTCTAAAAATAATATTGCCATACCGAGTATTGATAATCCTACAGCAATCCAAATTTTTTTTTTAAGGGGTCTTTTAAATGCTAGCCACATTAAAAAAGGTACCATAACAGTACTTAACCCCGTAATAAATCCTGCTCTTCCTGCAGTTGTCGTTTGTAGCCCAAATGTTTGGAAAACTATTGAAAAAAAATATATAACTCCAGTTAAGCTTCCGAAAAAAATAACTTTCTTATTTATTTTTTTCTGATGAATAATAAAAGGTAAAAAACCTATAAGGGCTATTAGATGCCTTAAACCAAGATATATAAAAATTGGGACTTCCTGTATCACAGTTTTTGTGATAATAAAAGTTGAACCCCAAAAAATTGTTGTTAAAACTAATAAAATTACCGCAATTGTTTTGTTTTTTGCTCCGTAAGTAGCGTCAACCTTATTTCTCGATATTTCTTTCATAGACATTATAATTCATATTAAATAATAAAGATATTTTTAAGTAATCAAGTAATAAATTAACTTAATGGGTAATTAAATGAAAACTATTTAATAAAATAAAATATTAAATAATAAAAATATTAAATAAAAAAAAGAGATAATATGAGAATTGAAAAAATTGGTTTATTACTTGGGATTATAGGAGGAATATTACTAATAATAACACCCTTAATACCTGCAGCTTATATATATATTTATAATGTATCTGGATACATACTCTATTGGATGTGGGGTTTTTATTACGTAGACGTGTACGAAGAGGGATATGAAGAACTTGCCTACAGTGGAACGGGATATGTGTTGGACCCCATTGGAATTGTTTGTACTATAATTTTAATCAGTGCGGGTTTTATAACAGTTTTCTTTTCCTATTGGTATTGGAAAGGTGATATTGATAAAAAAAAACATGGGAATGTATTGATAACTGCGACAATTATATCTTTTATATCTTTATATACCTGGATGATAATGAACGATAGCCTTTCGGATGCGATACTAGAAGGGCTTGGAATCGATATAGATCTTAGTTTCTGGGATGTTTTTAATAATAGCCCATCGGGTATCTGTGGCATTGTTGGTTCTACTATGTTGATTATGGGAGCAATGATTTCATTCATGTCTACCTCTGAAGGGCCTCTACGAGAAGAAAAACCTGTATCAGAAAAAGATAAAGTTAAAAAAGAACAAAAGGCAAAAAAGGTTAAATCGATAAAATGTAATTTCTGTGGAGAAGCAAACGACCCCGATGATAAATTTTGCATAAATTGTGGAAGAGATTTAACATCCAAGCCTCAGGTAAAAGCATGTCCTAATTGTGGAGAAAAAATTAAAGCAAAAGCACAATTTTGTGGAAAATGCGGTTACACTATCTAATAAATCCAAAAATTATTAGATAAATATTAATAATTTAAGTATTTAAAATCGACAATTCAATGTATTTCCCATTCTACTTTAATTTCAAATCTCTCGTTCCTATTTCAATTTTAATAGAATTAGGATAAAAATTTAAATAGAATTATGTAATTTCTTTTTTAACGATTCAAACTTTAATTAAAAAGGAGTGAAAGAAAATGGGAACTGAAAAATTAGGAGGAGCACTTGCAGTTATAGGAGCAATTTTAACTTTTATAGCACCCTTGCTTCCTGTCGCACACATGGATTGGTCATTTTTCGGGCATTCTTAAAAAATGTATTAATGGATATAGGGTTAATCTTACCTTGAATGGGAGGGATGGCTTCGCTATAGCCTCGATGGTGCTAGATAAATTTAGTCAATTTATCAAAATTAAAAAAAAAAGTAAAGATTTATATTGAATCAAAATGAGTAAAATATTACAAATTAAATTGCAAAAAAAATTTAATTTCAAAAAAAAAATCCAATTAAAAAAATTAAATAATAAAAGAGATTGAAAAAAATATGGGAATGTTAAAAGTTAGTGGAATTCTTGCGATGGTTGCTGGGATGGTAGCATTAATCGCGTTTTTTTTACCTGCTGCTTATTTTCATCAAGTATATACCGCTTCTGGCATTGGATGGAGTGGTGAAGCGGAGATAACTCTATTATATTGGTTTTTTGGTTTCTGGTATGCATCAATAAGGGCAACATATGAGAGCGACTATGGAGGTAGTTCCAGTTATTCTGATACTGCGACGGGATTTGCAATAGATCCAGTGGGAATGGCTTGTGCTATAATATTATTAGTTGGTGGTGTTACAGCAATAGTAATGGGTTCTCAAGTTACAAGTGAAAAAATTAATCCCAAAATTGGAGGAGGTATTATCCTCTTGATGGGCCTTCTAACTATTGTTTTTATTGCCGCTTTCGTTGTGTTGATACGCGATATTACTATTATATATGGAAGTCAGGAGTGGACAGGAACCTTCCAAGAAATATTTCCCAATATTGGTCCAGGCGTATTTGTCGGATTAATTGCAGGAATTGTGCAACTGGTATCAGGAATTTTGTCGCTAATATTTAAGGAGTAAATATCAATAATTTTAATACGAGTAAAAAAACTATTAAAGAATCCTTTTTTTTTTTTTTTTCTATTATACCGTTGTTAATTATACTTACTTTTTATCTCGTAATATCTAGATGATATCGCCTAAATATTATACTATTCTTTAAATATTTAACGATTTAAATATCGGTATCACTCGAAACTTCACACATTTACCACGTTGAGCGGAGTCATGCGCACCCATACTTGCTATTACGGATGTCGGAATGGACATGGTTTTTACAACGATAATCCTTACGTGTTTCCCTATAAAAGGTTTGGTAAGGATGTGTACTTTAAGATTGCATTTTTGAGATATCGTGAGCGCAAGACGCTGGCTGAAGTTAGAGAGGAAATAGAAACGAATTACAACGTTAAAATGAATAAAGAAAAGCTCCGAATCATTGTTCGGATCTATCAAGTATTAAATCACGATTTCATTCCGGAGGATAAACTGGCTAAAATGCGTGAAAATGGGGGCATTGTCCTTTCCATTGATGTTATTGGCCTTGATGGCGATTCCGAACCTCTTTATGCAGTTCGCGATGTATTGACCGAGACAGTTTTAACGGCGGAGTTTATTTACTCGGCAAGCGAAGAAGTTTTATCTAATTTTCTGGCGCCCCTTAAAACGAAATTAGAAAAATTAGGTATATCCATATCAGGCATCATTTCAGACAAACACCTTGGGCAAGAAAAAGCACTTGAAAACGTCTTTCCTGACGCTCCAAAACAGCTTTGCATTTATCATTTTTTCAAGGCAGGAGCAGATTCCGCAGTTAAATGGGACAAGAAACTTGCCACGCAATTAAAAAAGGAAATTCGCAGGAATCATTACGTGAAAGAGTTAAAAAAAAAGTATTACCCGGGAGTCAGACGGCGAATCTTTCCACACGCTTTTAACCTTTTTACGAATCCTCCGCCGTGTTAAAGCGCATTATCCCTTTAAACCGGCTAGTTTGACGTTATTTAATCGCCTCCGTGAGATTTATCAATTAATAAATAAGATATTGCGTCGTAAGGACGTTAAAAACATTGTTTCAAGCACGAAACAGGTCAAAAAATTAAGAAAATTAAAAGTCCATCTTCGTGAGATTTTAGCAAGTCATTTAAAGCAATATATCCAAATAAAAACGATTTATGACGTTATAGATTCCATTCGGGTGATTTTTAAAGACGAGAAACTTTCTAAGGAAGCCTCGATTGAAAGATTTCAAGAAATCCAAGCGGATCTTAAAGAAAAATTTGATGGTTGTGCTTTTCCAGACGATTATCGCGGGGGATTAGAAAATTTACTGAAAACGATGAAATCTTGGGAGAGCAAGTTGTTCACGTTTAAATCGACACCCTTACTACCTAAAACAAATAATGGAATGGAAATCTTTTTTAATGAGAAGAAGAGATGGCAAAGTCGGACGAGCGGCTTGAAAAAAGTGAACAAGACATTTAAATTGTTCGGAAACTACTTAATTTTTATTGATACCTCGTTAAGTTATGAAGAGATAATGAAAATTCTTAACCAAATAGAGTACGAGGATTGTTTAAAAAAAGATTAAGACAGAAAAAAAGAAAGCGAAAGAAAGATTTATGCAAGTCAAGAAATTAAGATATTGGGACCTTGAGTTTGAGAAATTTGCTAATAAAATAATAATGTCGGATTGGGGGAGTTAAAATTTAAGTGTAATAGTTTTTTTTTAGTATTTAAGTATTTATTTTTTTTTTATTAATTTTATAATAGTCGGGTAACCGACATTATTCTGTAAATATCCAATCACCCCTGTGATTCTTTCTCCAATGAAAGATACGGTTGTTTCAAATAATCTTGATTTTGGACTAAAGTCCATTCCTTTAGTTTTCCCCCTTTTTTGAGTTGGTTTTAACTAACTATATATTCATTTTACACGAAAAAAAAAAGAAAGTGTTTTCTTGGGCAATCAAGATAAAAAAATTAAAAAAATATTACTAAGTATAGTTTGAAATAAGTGTCTATTAATCCCATTGATGATTTATTTTATAATCTAATTCGATTTAATTCTGAAGTTATTCTAAATTATGGCCACATTCACCACAAAATTGTGCTCCTTCTTCAAGTGAACTCCCACAATTTGGACAAATATCTGAATCTAATTTATGTCCACAACTTTGGCAAAATTTTGAATCTTCTTTAGTATCGTTTCCACAATATGGACATATTGTTTTCATTTGAGATTCTTTTAATTTTGTTATTAATTCTTTTCCGCAATTGTTACAAAATTTTGAATTTTCCATAGTTTCACTTCCACAATATGGACACTTCATCATAGAAGGGCGTACATAGGATACAGGTTGTCGTATTGTCTGAATCTGGGGTATTCCCGCTTGAAATTTAAATGGTAAGTTACGAATCTCCTGTTTTCTTTTAACCATGACCATTATATCGTAGGTACCTGATGTTATTGCTTTTATTTTAAAAGCGATCTTTCTTTCTTTATTTGGTGGTAAATAACTAATAGATCTTTCTTTTATTTGAGATTTAACATTAGGTGGTAAAGTAAGAATGATGTAAATTTTAGGAGAATTTCTATCTCCAATGTTTTTTATTATTACTTCAAATTTAACCATTTGTCTAGCGCTATATTTCAGTTCATTTCCCTCAAAACTAAATCCTATATCTAAAGGAGTAAATTCTGACATGTTAGTTTGCATAAGTAAGTTTTAATTAATTTTATTTATTTTTTTAGATTTACTTTTTAATATAATTGAAAATATATTTTTATAGTTTTTGTTTTTTTCGTATATTGGCATTAAGACTATTAAAATGAATAAAATGATATTCAAATTATTTCAAATAATATTATAAACGATGTTTTGCTGTATTATTTGTGGCGTTAGTCCGAATGCCTCTATCCCATCAACCGTTGCGGAATTTGGGAATGCCTTTCTACTCCGAAAGGGCGTCATCCAGAACTGCGCTGGACGGGCTCTCAGTTATGCTCTCCCATTCTCGATACGAGAAAACTTTTCTACTATTGAGGGAACTCCTCAATCTATTAATATTGAGTTAAAGTATTTAAGCGTCTATAGTGTAGAGAGTTTCTAATTTACATTAGTATGTTCGAAATAATTACAATAATAATATTATTTGATAATATTTGGAATAAATGTTATTGATTTTTTTGACTATATTTCACATCAAAAACCTGTAGATATTTTTTGGAGATACTTTGGAGCTTCTGAATTCCTCTTATTGCAAATATCGTCATATATTTAGAATGCTGTTGATCGTGGTTTTCGCTAAAATTATGGGCAAGTTCGTGCGCAACAACGAAAATCCAAATAAGAAATGAGGGAATTTCTAAAGAACCGTTTTCGCTCATTAATAGATAATTGAAGATTAATTGACCGTTATAATTAAAAGCATTAATTGGTGCATTGAAAATTGCAACTGATACTGTTTTTGGGTTTCCTTCCATAGCCATAACAATAAATTGAAGCATCTTCTCGAATTTTTTAAGAAAAGTGTGAGGTACAGACCATGTAAGTCCTTCTTGTTTGTAGAAATATAATCCATCAACTTTTTCAAGGTTTAGTTTTGGGATTGGAGGTGTAATATCTAATCCGCCATACACAGCACGACCTGGAAACTCCATTGTTTTAATCAGTTTTTTATCGAATTTTTTTAGGGTATTTTTCATGGTCGCGTTGATTTTATATTGATTAGAAATCCTTCCGTAATCCAATGTAGTGTTAATCTTATTTTTAATATATTTAATAATTTGATTTTGTGAGGGTGGACCTTTTAGGATAACATCAATTTCATCCATTCTCTTTATTATAGGTTTTTGTATTGAAGTGCCTGATCTTTTTTGTTTCTCTGAGGGATAATTTTGCTGTATAATGTTGAATTTTTTTGGAGACCAGGAAAAAGGAGTAGATTTTAGGGATTGCCGAATTTTTGGGTAATTCTTGTATTTAGGTAGATTCTGGACGGAATTATATTTTGTAGCTAATGAATTAGGTGATTCTGTAATTTTTGGTAATATTAATTTTGCGTTAGGGATGTTATACTTCTTTGCTTCAAGCTTAAAAGTAGAAAATCCCAACTCCCTTAATGTTTGAATTATATCTTCAGATTGTAAAAGTTTTTCTATCAAGGGACTCATTATTTTAGCACTTGAGATACTATTAATAAATAATAGAGAGGAAATTGCTTTCGAGAGATCTGTTAAAAACCTTATGGGGAGATTCTCTTTAGTGTTCTTTGCTATCCCAATAATCTTTTTCCTCGGATCATATTCGACGGTGCGTCCTTGAATTTTACTCCTTTTGCTTTTATATTGGAGCTCGTAGAGAATTTGGTCGCATGATACACATTTTAGTTTTTGTAACCGTCTTTTCCAATCTTTATCTAATGAAAAATTACTATCCTTTTCAATTGTGTCTATAAAAGGGAGAAGTTCTTTGATTTTTTGTGATAACCTCTTAGAATAATCATCTTCAATAGCAACTCCAGAAAATAATATATTTTTGGTTACTACTTCTGAGACCTTTCTTACTTCGATATTTTCTAAAAATTCTAATATTTTATTGTTAACTGTGGCTACTTTGATTGAAGGGAATTTTTCTACTAGAGTTTTATCGTCTGGAATGAAAATTTTATTTGGATATGCGAACGAGTTTAAATCTTCAGTCAAAACTATTTTTGAATTCTTAAGCTTTAAACGCTTTTTATTGCTTAAGAATCTATATCGAGTACCTATAATATTATATAGCATGAAAAGTCTTTGTGTTTCAATTACTCCTTGCGACACATATTCTATTAGAAAATCTGCTATATCATCAGTATTAATCGAAGTCATAACGCCAATTTTTCTAAAGAAATTAAGACTATTTGGATAGTCAGAATATTTAATAATATTCCGATTATCCCCATAAATTAGTTCTGCCTCTCGCGAATACATAATTATTCGTGTTCCCTTCTCAAAACAATCAAATTTGGAGAGATATACTATTGACCCGGTCATCAATCTTCTTTTAGTACGAGTTTGGAGCCTATTAAAATTTTCTGTCCGCCCGAGATAGGAATATATTTTATCAAATATTTGAACTGGAGCCTCATTGAAAAAATCCTCGCTGCTAGAGACTTTCAATTTTGTTAAAGTATCAAGCAGATAATTTGCCACATCTTGAGCTACGGGTTTTTTATTTAATCCTAATTTAACAACTAGTTTATCTGGAATTTTAATTAGGGGATAAGGGACTGATTGACCTAATAAAGTCAAAAATTTTTTATCTCTAAGATAAGTATCCCATGGTTTTTTGAGACCTTTAGTAGTTGGGATTGATTTTATTTTCTGGAGTTCTAAAAGTAAATTCTCTTTTTCTTCCTTTTGGTCGTTTTTAGAAATAGATTGAAAAATTAATTCAATACGTTCGAGAGTTTTATTAACGTTATCCTCCTCGGATTTACTAAGAGTTTTGTACGTATTTAAAGCTTCTTTTAATGCCATCCTCAAATGAATTATTCTTGGTTCTTTAGCAATACCAATTTTTTTAAAGAATTTCAACCATTCCTTATTATTTTCGTCTTTTGGATCGAAATAATTAACAAGATTACCTAAGATTTTTTTATTTTCGTCGTTTAAAAGATAACATTCGCTTGGTCGTACAAACATATTATTTGTAGTAGGGATAAGGGCCATCCTTTCCAATCCACTTATATCCCGATTGCTTAATTGATGTACATGTTCAGATAAGAATCTTAGAACATCTAAGGAGATGACCGCCGAACCATACTTCTTAATGTGTTTTACAACAAATTTTGCCGTTATTTCTTTAGAAACACCTAAATTTTCAAGGTACATCTTACAAATTCTTGATGATTCAAGGTTTCGAGGAACTAGGGGAATTTTATTTTTAACGATATTTGTAATGATTACTCGATTAAAGAAAGCTTCGTTAGGGTTTCTAAAACCTTGATTAGTCAAGACGATTTCGCGTTTTTTATCCAAAAGACCAAATTTATAAAAATACTTATAATAATTTTTAACTAATTCTAAGTTCTTTACCGAGAGGCGATATTTAATTGATACAAAATATTCTAAAATTTCTTTATGTTTAAGGTGTTTAATACCTAACTTACGAAGAAAACTTTTTATACTGATATCTTTCACAAATTCAGACTTAAGTTCTTTAAGCGAATTATAGAGACCGATTGCATCCTCGTGAGGAATAACGAGCATTCTCGGAGGGGTAAGTTTTCCTAATCTATTAGGTAGAGTATTATAACTAAGTAATTTTAACTTAATTTCTTTATCTAAATTGTTTTGATGAGTTGATAAAAATGACCAAACCTTTAGGAGATCACTTGTACTTTTTATTTCATCGTTTAATAATTTCTTAATAAGATCCTTAAAACCAATTTCTTTAACTCCAACCGATTTCAGAAGTTCTTTTATTCTTTCATTTGTAGGAGCGCTAATAAATTTATATTGATCGCTGAAAAAGGATTTCAATTTTGGTTCAACTATAGCTATTTTAAGGGCTTTTGTCCAATTTCCATTACAATCTAATATATTTTTCTCAAGAAATTTAGTTGCTTTACTATATATATGTTCTTTGACATACGGTTCCATCGAAGAATATGTATCTCTATAATAAATTGTCTCCAAGAGAGAGTTAAAGAATTTTTTTCTTTTTTCAATTGGATATGCTGAAATCTTTTTCTTGAAATATATAAGAACCTGTTCATACAGTTCAGATGCATTTCTCAACAAAAAAGCGTTAAATTCTCCATCTAAACCTTCTGTAGAAAATCCTTTTCTCGAAGTCTCTGGTTTAAAATTACTTGATAAAATGCAACCTAATCCGAAAAGCGTATCAGATGGAAATATAATATATATTGGATAATCAACTCTTCTAAGCAAGTCATTTTCGATTGCAAAAGCAAAATAAACAGGGAGTTTTATTTCTCCAGTAAATTGCTCTAATTCTTTTTTACTAAAGAATTTTTCTGGAATCTTTGCAATTCGTTTCACAACAAGCCAATTATTTACTCTCACATGTTGACCTTTACTATTAGCGTGTTTTTCTGTTATTGTAATATTAGTTAGAAAGGCTTCCACACCATTTTGTTTTATCTTAATTTCGTTTTCAATTTTTTTTGTAATTTCAATTTTTTTATGTGGATAATTAAGAGTTATGTTCTTCAGCCTTCTGGTAAAGAGTAAGTGTGAATACTGAGTTAAATACTCGTCAATCTTATCTAATTTCTTTAAATCATCTGATGACAACCTAGAATGAAATGGTAAAATTAATCTCGTACCACTAAAATGTAAATCGTAATTTTCATTGATATAAGCAACAAAATCTTCAGAATCGTGGTCCATTACAAATTTTAGCAATGTGTTTCCAGAATGATATTGCGGTTCATCGGAAATCGATAACACTGAGAGAGCACCTAAGTTCATTGCTCCTGTTTTATCAAGATCTTTTCCGCCTAAACAAGGAGTAAGGAGCCTTTCTATATCGTTTGAGTTAAATGAATGACCATTGTTAATCACTTCTATTTCTCTTGAATTTCGCAAATTGATTTTGAACTGAATAGAGTCAGCGTCTGCATCATCGGCGTTCTGAATTAGTTCGCGAACAAATGTTCTTACATCTGAATATAAATTATGAAACCTCAGGGTGGTACGATAAGCAGGATATATAATCCGCCTCTTTTCCAAATTACAATTCGTAAATTCTTTTTCAAGTTCCATTTAAAAACCCCAAGAATTAGTGTTTTCTAATGATCTTATAAAAAAGATAAAGTTATTGTGTTTTAAATTTAATTATAATGAAAAAAAAGGATAAAAATATGAGAATAACTAAATAATCTTTATTTTAAGAAAGTATTTTTCATCCAATTGGGCAAATTAAAGCTGAAATAGAACGAAATAATACCTGAAATTAATATAATCCTTGCAATAGTTAATATTAAAATAGAGATATAGCTAAGCATATCCAATATGGAACCGACAGCAAAACCTAAGAATGCTATCATAAGAAATTTGCCTCTTAATTTGATTTCAGGATCGTCGGATTTTAGAGACTTAATAGACAACATTAAACCAATAATTATAACAATTGCTAAGACGGATATAGCATATATATTAACTATGGGTCCATAATTTACATCAACAGGCCCAGATAACTGGACGATTAACGAAACATCTATTAATAGTAATGTTAAAAATACAATTTCAACAACTATTCCTAATACAGCGAATACAATTAAAACTACTTAACCTTTAAATATTCCAACAATTAAAAGAAATAGGACGCGATTTGATGTTAAGATTTGAAATTTCACTTAGGAGGTAAACAAAAAATGTCTTACTAAAATTATTAAAATTATCAAAAATTACAGATTACAAAACTTAAGTTACTAATAATATCCAAACTGATCCTAAAAAATTTTTAGAAATACAAAATTAAAATAATAAGTCGAATAAAATTAAGTTTCATTAAGTAAATTTAAGAAGATCAGCGTCAGTTATAATTCCAATATATTCTCCATATTCTTTAACTAACACAGCGGAATAATTTGTAAGTAAATTAGAAATATCTTTAACATCCCAATCTTTTTCTATTTCAGGAAAAGGTAGCTCTTTAATTATATCAACTTCAGCATTTATCAGATTAGGATTATCAATAATTGTTTTTTGTATATTTTTTGCTGTAATGCTTCCTATATTATTATCGTTGACTATAATCGGTAATTGAGAGATATTATGTTTATTCATCAGATTTACTGCCTCTTTGATAGTAGAATTTGGGATTATTGAAATAACTTTCTGAGTCATTACATTGTTAGCTTTCCTTTCCGAGCTTCCCCTCCTTGACCTTTCATGTTCTAAATAATCAAATATTTTTTTGACAGTTAAATAAGAAGGATTTCCAACGCCTCTTTCTATTCTTGAGATTGTTGCTTGAGGGATACTTAACGCTTTTTCTAAATCCTTCTGACTGATGTCAAATTTTAGTCGTTCTTTCTTCAAGTCTGTTAATTCGGGAATCTTCATTATAATTTGTGCGAATATTTATGTTATATATACATATTTTATGTTATATATGAATATTTCGTACATTAAATATTTATAAATGAAATACAAATTAATGTATTAAAAAAAATAAAATAAAATAAAAATTAGTATAAATTTTAAAAATTAAAGAATTCGAATATAAGGTGATATATTGACTAAAACATACGCAGAAATTAATGAGAAGATTAAGAATGGTGATGTAGTTGTAGTCACCGCAGAAGAAATGGTTAATATTGTTGCAGAACAAGGAGTTAGTATTGCCGCTGAGGAAGTTGATGTTGTTACCACGGGAACTTTTGGTCCTATGTGTTCAAGTGGGGCATTTTTGAATTTTGGTCATGCCGACCCTCCAATAAAGTTTGAGCATCTATGGTTGAATGATGTTCACGCTTACCATGGCAACGCCGCGGTAGATTGTTATATAGGCTGCACGAGAATGGCAGATTTAAAGCCATTCGAATACGGAGGTGGTCATGTGATCGAAGATCTTGTTGCCGGTAAACCAATAAGATTAAGAGGAACTTCGTACACTACGGACTGTTATCCTTTAGCGGAAGTAGATACGGAATTTACTATTGATGAGATTAATCAAGCAATTTTGTGTAATCCTAGAAATGCCTATCAAAGGTATGTATGCGCAGTAAATAGCTCGGACAAAACTCTTTATACATATATGGGAAAATTGTTACCTCACTATGGAAACGCTCATTTTGCGGGAGCTGGTGCATTAAGCCCTTTAAGTAACGATCCTGACTATGAAACAATAGGCCTAGGGACTCGAATCTTTCTTGGAGGAGGGATGGGGTACATAATTGGAGAAGGAACTCAACATGATCCATCAAATAGATTTGGGACTTTATTCGTCAAAGGAGATTTAAAACAAATGACATCTGAATACCTGCGAGGAGTTACCTACGAAAATTATGGTACATCATTGTTTGTTGGAGTAGGAATTCCCATTCCTATATTAAATGAGGGTTTAGCTAAAAAAACAGCAATTAGCGACCAAGATATGTTAACTGATATAGTGGATTATGGTGTCCCTAGAAGAGGTAGACCAAAACCAAGACAAGTAAGCTATCAAGAATTAAAAAGTGGACATGTTGAGTTGAATGGAAAAAATATTAAATGTTCGTCGCTATCATCGTTTTATCACGCTCGTAAAATAGCCGAAACTCTTAAAAAATGGATCCAAGACGGAAAGTTCTTTTTAAATCCACCGGCTGAAAGATTGCCCACAAATACTATTTTTAAGACAATGAAGCAAACCTCAGTATTAAAATTTGTAAAAGATCTAAAAAAGAAAGCAGAAACTTGCTATGAAAATTGTGATATTAAAGTAGTTGCTGAAAAAATAATCAAGGGCAATGTAAATCACATTGTAATTATTGATAGAGAGAACAAATTGACAGGTATCGTTACAAGTTTTGATATTACTAAAGCTATCGCTGAAAATAAACACGAATTAAAAGATATAACTACTAGAAGAGTGATAACTGTCTCAGATAACGATCCAATTGACATAGCTGCTAGAAAAATGAAAACGAATAATATCTCTGCTTTGCCTGTAATTGATGATCATAAAAAAGTAGTTGGAATAATAACCTCGGAGGAGTTGATGTAAAAAATGACGGTTATTAATGTGACCTTGCCATATGGGTTAATAAAAGAAATTAATGATTATTATAAGATCATTAACGATATCTTAAAACATGATATAAGCTTTAATATACTAAAATTCTCTTTGATATCTAGCGGTGTAACCCTGTTATTAGATGTTCCGGATGATAAAATAGAAACTATAACGGAGTCTCTTAAAGAAAATAATGTAATCATAAACAAAAAAGGAAGAATTAAAGTTGATTTTGATAAGTGTATAGATTGTGGCGCGTGTGTTTCCTTGTGTTCAACAGATGCTTTATACATGAATGGCGAAGATAGGTTAGAATATTCCGAAGAGAAATGTATTAGCTGTTTATTGTGTTTAGATTCATGCCCCCGATATGCAATTGAAGAAGATTAATAGTTATTTTTTTTATAATCTTTCCAATTTTTTTCTCATTTTATTGTAATAATTTTACAGCTTGGATTTTAGAAATTGAACTATTTTTTCCGATACAATTGCGACACTTTAACAGAACATGTTTTAATTTTTATTAAAAATTTTTTTTCTAATTATTGTCCTGAGTAATTGTCTTATAGATTAAATCAAAACGAGGTGATTTTCTTCTTAGCGTTATACATCGCTCCTCTTCACAACCCCTTAAAATCGCAATCAATTCATTTAAATGTATCGTCGCAATTTCTAAATTATCGCCGAACATTTTATGCATGTTAATAAAGACCGTTTTTAGGATAGTCTCAGGTAAATACAAAATCTCAAGACTTAGCGGGATTAACCAAACAATTACTAATTACTTATTAAAGAACGAAGCTCGTATCGAAGACAACGAATTTACTCGTATGGTAATGCTCTTTCTTAGTAGATACATTTACTGTTTTATTATACATCCTACATTCAAATTAGATTTCAAAAGAAAACTACTAAACCCAACAACTCCTCAGCTAAATAGAATTGCGAAATGGTTAAGACGGAAGTTAATTAGACAACCTTTCCCTTACGAATGGTTAAAAAAGCTAGACGAAATTCGCGAAGAATTCGAAGAAAATTACCAGAAATTGCGTACTCGATTAAGGTTAGATCAAATATTCAGTTGCGAATATTTAACAAATTTGCGTAATTTGGCGCAATTTGTGTTTAATTTAGTCGTTGGCAAATTCAAATTTTCAGAACTTGAAGGATTCTATCGCGAAGTCGCGAACTACTTGGGAGGTCTTAAGACTTTTTTGTACGACGAAGAACTCTCGTATAATTTTAAATGGAGCTTTATAATCGTTATTTGTAGAATCGTGTACGATACAATAGTAAATCAAGGCTATTTCAAAAAACCTAAAGCGGAACGGGAGAAGATTAGAGTTGATTTGACAGAGAACGATTCTATTGGGATTAAGTTAAATGTATCTGAAAGCGAAATAAAATACAAGTATTTTGAAGAGGTTAATTTGGTTAGCAGGAAAGAATTTGCCGAGTATTACAAGAAATTACAATTTAGATTGAACTTAGATCAAATATACGGGTTAGCCTTTATAGCCGAAATAAAACACCTTACAACGATAGTATTCGATTTAATTGAAGGTAAATGCGGAAAGATCCCCTCTACTAACTACATACACTTTATAGGAGAAGATTTACTAAGAAATTGGGACGCGAATTTAAACCATAAGTGGATACCTAAAGCAACTTTATCGCGCGAACCCATCAGCCAATTAATGTTAAACGAAAAAATCGAGGAGTATAATAAAGACCTTATGAAAAAAGATATGATGACAAATAATAAAAACGACGATTTTAATGAAAAGAAAGAATCAATTACGAATTCAGGGAAAGACAATGAATTTACAGAAGACAATTTAAGTTCTTTTAATGAATCAAGAGAGATTTGCGATAATTACTCTTTTCCAATTCAATCAGAATCGCATTCTCCAAAAATTAAATTTACTAATAACTTTAATGAAGTATTTGATTTTTATAAACGCTCGCAAGAATCCATTTTAAAACTAAAAAAATACGCAAAAATAAATGAATGGGATTGTAAAAAATCTAAGAATAGTAAAATTATAAGGCATCTTTATGAGATAAGAGATTATAGGACATTAGGATGTACCCATAAAGATTGCAACAAAGTGTTACAATTAACTGATAAAGAACTAGAAAATAGCATTCATACAAAAACTCAAGAAGAAATGAGGGAGGTAGATCAAAACAGTAAACATTATGATATTTCAATTTATAGAATAAAATTAAAGGAAAAATATCTTAAAGAACTTGAAAAAATAATATCAAAGAAACTTGTTCTTGAAAAAGGGTATGTGGGACAGTCAAAAAGTGTGATCAAAATTAATAAGGAAGGAGGAAAACCTATGAGCAGTAGTAGGTGGTATGGTCATTTATTTGAGGCTTTTAATTTTGAAGAGTATTCTATAATACTTGATTCGGTAATTAGAAAATATAGCATAGCATATGCTGAATATATATATGGAATTAGGGTTGAGATAGAAAAAGATGCGGAAGGCAAGAAGTTTTTCAAAGATCCAAAGCATTATGAATTATGTAGAAAGGTAGCTGATCAGATTTTTGAAATTGATATACTTCAAGTCATTAAAGAAGAAGATTTCGAAGTAAAAACCCATGATATAGCAGATAATGCAGAAATGTTTTGGATTGGGTTTTTTCACTCACAATTTGAAGAGTATGGATGGAATATAACTGAAGGTGGATATTCCGCTGGTGTTACTAGTTGGTTAAATAAGGATGATGTCTTAAAAATAATGAAGAAAGCTTGGCCTTTTGAACACGCAGCACCTATTTTGGGTATAGGGAAGATTGGTTTATATGATTTTGTTCAGAAGAAATGGGAGATGACATATACCGAAAAAATGATTTTAATCGTTAAGTTATTCTATACAGAACTCCAAACTCAAGGATTATCCAAAAGTGAAATTATTCAACATTTTTTTAAATTTAAATCATCAACTAGCCAACTTTATGAATTCGTAAATAGTAGGTTCAAAATACAACAGAAAGCGTTAAAAGAATTGGATGAAGGGAAGAGTCCATTTGGATTATATATTGTAAATTACGATCCTCTCTATCTTTGGGGGGATTATTATGATGATCCCTTGCTTGAGAAAGCACTTTTAGATATTGTTAAAGATAAGGAGAAATATAATTATAAACAAATCACACAAAAATTGTCAATGTTAGGGTTCGTATCCAAAAGTGGACAATCTTTAGATGATATGTATAATGGAGTTAGAATAATAAAAGATATGTTTAGTTCAATATTTGGAAAATCTTATCTGGAAATGAGATATTTAAAATATGAACCTCTTATGAGGGAATTACTTAAAGATTCAGTACATTCAGCAAGTTATTCAAAATTAAGTGCTGAACTTGAAGTTAGAACTGGTGAACAATGGAGTATAAAAAGGGTGAGGGTTTATTTTGAGAATAGATGGAAGGTGCAAGGTATTGATGCAGCAAGAGCTTTAATTAGATATAATAAAGATGTAAATGTTAACGGACAAGCAGAATATGATCGATATTTTAAGGATTTTAAATTTCCAGTATCTTTGCATCTAAATTTTTAGAGTGAAATAATTATTACAAGAAATTCTTAGAGCCCACTAAAAATTTATCTATAGAAAAAATTTTTAAATTTTCTTCTAACTTAGCTTTGAAAGTTGATAAAGTATAATCCATTCATTTTAAATTTTTATTCATTATTGAGTTAGAATCTCATAAATTTTAAGAAAGCGGGGATCTTTTTTTCGCATTTTAATGCATCTTTCTTCTTCACATCCTCGCAAAATGGCGATTAATTCATTTATGTGTATGGTTGAGATGTCAATTTTCTCTCCATACAATTTTTGAATGATCTCTTTAAATTTGTGACTTAAAGTATACAAACATGTCGGACAGGGCGTTAAAAGAAAGCATGCGTTAACATTTTCAGCGCTTTTTAATTTATTATACGTTATCTTTAAAGCGTCATCAGGATGTAGCACAATTTGACTGGCTCCCCAACCGCAACACGATTCTCTTTCTTGATAATCGACAGGAGTTCCACCAAAAAGTTCTACAAGCTCCTCTAATTTAGTTTTATCCATAAAATAACTGTGCTTCAAACCATTTTCGATTCTTTTGTCTCTTTCAAAATTTAGGTAATGGCATCCATAGTGAATCGCTATTCTTAATCCTTTTAAATCAAATTTTAAGGAATTGACAACTTCGTTTCTAATCAAATAAAGAAAATCCAAATCGTGAACAATCCTTAAATTAGGATTTTCTAAAATTTTAAATTGTCCTGAGTATTTTTCGCCGCCCATTTTATCTTTTACTCTATCTAAAATATCTTGCGTTTTTTTTCTTACATCTAAGACATTTAAAAAATCCCGTCCCCTCAATAGGGAATTATAACAACCATTACAAGAAACTAAAAGAATATCCGCTTGTTGATTGATCTCGTTAAGGTTTCTTTCGTTAATGGCTGCAAACTGTGCTCTTGTAATTAAATTTCTTTGAAAGAAAGTTCCAGAGCAACACGATTGGTTAACGCAAGTTGTTACCTCCAAACCAAGTTCTTCTAGTAAATCCTGAATCCCAAACCTTACTCCCGAAAAGTATTTCTCCAAGCAAGCCTTAAATAAGCATAATTTTTTACCTCTAAAAAATTCTAAGGGATTGTCAGGAAATCCCTTTTCAATTTCTTCTAAAGCTAAAGCTAAATTGTTAATTTTCATGTTTTTAATTCTTAATCTAACTTCAATTTATTTTATTAGACTTTTTGTTTAGTTTTCTTTTTGTTTGCTTTATTTGCCTTACTCGTATCGCTTGCTTTAAAAACATATTTTATCCTAGCAAAATTACATATTTCGTTTAATTCGTCTATCCTTTTTTGAGGCAATGGACTATCTATTGGATCTTCTAGTACTGTTCCATTGGTAAGAAACTTCTCAGCCATTTCAACATACTTTCTAAGATCGTTATATCGAGGACCATATCCTTTTTTAAAGCTCTCATTTCGGAGATTTATTATGAGCAATGGAATATTAATTCCATCTTTTGGACAAACTCTTTTACATTTTTCACAAAGAAAGCAATACCAAATATCTGAGTCTTTTAAAACGCTTTTATCTCCTCGAAGTACTTTTTGGATGATTTTTCTGATGTTAAAATTGGAAATTTTAGAAGCAGGGCAGTCCCCAACACACTTTCCACAGGATATACATTGAAGTATATTTCTATTTTCTTCTACATCATCTATTAATTCTTCTAAAAAATCGTAATTCCAATTCTCATCAGATTCGGCGTTATCTTCCATTTTTTAACAATCAACAAATTTAAACTTGTTTTTCTTTTCCTATGGGAAAAACATAATTCATTGTAAAAAAATTATTAGTTTTTAAATATAAAATAAGAATGTTAATTTGTTAAAAAAAATAATTTTAACAAACTTACTAAATAGAAGAAAAATCTGTATTCATGTTATTTCATAATCTATTAACGTTGAACGATTATTAATTTGTTGTGTTTGTGTTAAAGTTAATAACTTTAAATGAATCAAATATTCGTCGAAAGTTATTTCTTGTTCTCGATATCGATTTAAAAGGGTCTCAATTATGTAAAACGGAGTGAATTTAATAAATCTAATATCTGAAAAAAGTAAGACTTTACCTTTGACATCGTAAATATATTTATTCTCAAGCAATTCCTTAAAAAGGTCTTCTCTATTGTTTAAAATGTTCAAACATTCATTCAAGGATAAGCTTTTTTCTCTCAATTGTATTAGTAAGGAATAGACCTCCTTATTCGTCAAAAAGTTAATAATTGTTTCATTCTCAATTTCAGAAGCGCAATCGTAATCCGCAAAAAAATTCATTAAATCTTTTTTATATTTATTAATAATATCTGGCTCAATGTGCGCTTCATCAGGTAAACTTTTTGGAGGGACTCTAGTACAAGAGATATCTTTTACTAAGATATAGCATTCGTTTTTCCCCGGTACGATCTTCTTGACAACTAAATTTTCACGAATAAGAGATAATAATAAGAAGTCGATGTTTATTGTAGAAAAACCATATTCTTGCTTTAAAATTTCCTTTAATCTCGTTTTAGATATTATTCCATTTCTTAAAATTTGCAAAATAGTGTATTTTATTTTATCTTTAAAAATATTCAATAAGTTTTCGTCTTTCTCGAGCTTTGAGTAATTTTTAATCGTATTAAACGCTTCAGATATCGCTCTTGTAATTTTATTTGTGTTAATTAACTCAATTAAATTTTTACTAACGATTGCTAATAGATCTGGGTATTCGTTAATTATTTCCTCAAATTTGGTGTTTTTATTATATATTATCACTAGAAAATATATTTCCTTCTCAAATTCTTGGATTATGGAAATATAATGCTCATTATTCACCTCTTGTTTAAATTTTATAATTGAATTTTCTTTATCTAATTCGTGCATGGCCCATAATTTTAAAAATAATTCTTTTGAAGGAAATTTTTTCTCGGGAGGATACTGAATTATTGGCTCTGGTCCAGTACTTTTACTCCAATGAACAATAATTAACCTTTCCAGTTTAGCTCACGATAAATTTGTTTATACTTGTAAATTGTTTTTTAATATGAAAATATCTCAATTTTATAATATAAAGAAAGTAAAATAAATAAATATATTTCATATAATAGTTTCTTTACCATTTTTTAAAAATTAATTCTGATAATAAGAAGAATTAAAAAAATGCCGGATATTTTTTCTCTAGTGAGTTAAGAATTCGAGCTAAAGGATATAGCAATTGCTCGTTATTATATATATTTGTAATTTTAGTGAGCATTTCTAAAATTTGGTTTGCCATATTTATTTCTTGTTTTGTAAATTTAATTTTACTTTTAAATATTTGGTCGAACTCCTCTTCGAACCATAGCAAATCGGCATCTAAGCTCTTTTTCAATATTTGATCGTAATCGTAACTTTGATTCATAAGAAAAAAACAATATTTTTATACCTGTTACCATTATAGTGAGAATTTTTATTTAAAAAATTATTGAAAACGAAAATTTTTCTTTACCGTAATACGAAAAAACATTTTCTAAAAAATATTAATAAAAAAATTTTAAAAAAGAAAAAAACGCATTTAAAAACACAGGAGCGTTATTTGTAGAATTTATTTGCGAATTGCCAATAATGATCAAGGAGATACTCTAAAATGATTTAATTTACTGTAAACTTTTTTGTAATATTATTGAACTTAAATAAGTCTAGGATTTTAAATTGAAGTCTGCAGAACTAACTTACAAAATATGTGTATTCGGAGAAGGGAGCGTTGGCAAAACCACACTTGTTCGAAGATATTTAACGGGTATTTTTGAACAAGATTTAAAAGTAACAATGGGAGCAGAAATCTTTGTAAAATATTTAGAGATCGAAAATAAAGAAATTGTGCTTCAGATCTGGGACTTTGGGGGTGAAGAATCTTTCAGATTTCTTTTACCCCTCTATGCAAAGGGAAGTCATGGTGGAATATTCATTTATGATGTTACAAGATACAGTACTTTAAGAAATTTAAGTGAGTGGCTCGAAATTTTTAAAGGGAATCTAAACGAGGGAGAAGAGCAAATCCCTATAATTATAGTTGGAAATAAATCTGATCTTAGTGAACAAAGATCCGTTTCGAGTGAAGATGCTATTGATTTAGTAAAATCATATAATTTACACGATTATTTCGAATCTTCTGCTAAAAATGGTCAAAATATTGAAAAATTGTTTGAAACACTAACTCGCTTAATTATGAAGAATTTGGGTGTTATTTAAGGTTTCTTTCTAATTATTTACCCTTATTTTGAGTACTATTGCGCTATTGATTTATGTTATTTACAAAAAATAAAAAAAATAAGTGTGATTAGAAACTCTATCCTTTATTAATCTTTTTTTCCCAATATTTACTGAATATATAGTAACTTACAAACATAATAACCAAGACTACCAAAATTATTAATAGAATATTATTAAAAAGAGCAGCTTGTTGTTCGATTTGAGACATTGGTAACTCGTTAAAATTGATAGGCGGTTTTATACCTAACGACGCACCTAACCACGCGTAAAAAAACGCTCTTGGTATCGAGCCAATTAAAGTACCTAACGAATATTTCTTTACATCCATTTTTACTAAACCTGCAGCGTAGGAAACAGGGTCAAAAGCAACGAAAGGTAACATTCTCGCTATAATTATCGCGCCCATACCGTATTTTTGAATTATCTCATCGGCCATATTAAGAGCGCTTTCGCCTACGAATTTTTCGGCAAGTGGTCGACCTCCTTTCTTACTTATATAATAACATAATAATCCTGCCGCCATAGAACCAATGACGCCAATAATTCCTCCTAAAAGAACACCCCAAATCATTCCTGCTGATAACAATACAATCCCCGAGGGAATGGGTACTAATAAACCTTGCAAAGCCATAACTAAAATAAAGAGGAAAATCCCAATCCACCCTAATTCGTAAATTGGATTCACAAACCACTCGACAACTAAACGAAAGAGAAAAGTTTTGTCAACAAAATATATATGATATAATAAATATAGCGAAATTCCGACTAAGAAAATAAAGATAATCATGAATATTATGGTCTTAGTATCATAATTAGAGAAATCAAATAATTGGCGGATATAGTTTTTTAACTTAACGGAAAATGATTTTTTTTCTTTAGCTTCTTGCTTTTGCTTATTTTTTGCTTTTTCTTCTTTTTCTTCCATGCTTATCAAATTTAGAAATAATAATCTGTAATATAAGTAATTTAAATTTCAATAAAAACTATATACTTTTAAATTCCTCAAAAAGATCTACTTTAAAATTTGTAAAAATATGAAAAAACCTTATGTATTCGGTCATAGAGGGGCAATGGGCTATTGTATTGAAAATACTTTACCTTCCTTTGAAAAAGCAGTTAGTTTTGGCGCAGGGATCGAAACTGATGTGTGGCTCACAAAAGATAGAAAGTTAGTTTGCTTTCACGACCCAAGTTTTAAAATCGGGCAGATTTGGTACAGTATAAAAAAATTAACTTTAAAAGAACTTCAAAGAATAAATTTCGAAGATAATAGGGAAATTCCTTCGTTGGAAAAGGTATTTAAAACATTTCAAGATAAATCAGAAAATATCCGTTATAGCTGCGATGTAGGAAATAAAAGAGTAGGACTTGAGATTATTAATTTAGCGAAAAAATATTCTATTTTAGATAATATCGAAATTACAGACATGCGGATGAGAGTTCTTCTCTATTTAAGAAAGATGAATAACAAAATAAGTTTAGTTCATACAATTCCACTTAATATAAATAAAATCAATAATCAAACAATAAAATTTGAAAAGCTTTTTGAAAATAATATTAAGGTGCTTAATATAAAAAATAATCGTGTTAATAGAGATAATTTTAAAAATGTTATCGATAATGGATTCAAATGTTATGTTTGGGGTGTAAATAGTAAGACTAAAATGAAAAAAGTTCTAAATCTGAAATATAAAGACATGTTTGTGGAAGCTATATATACTGATTATCCAGATATACTTAAAAATATGATAGATAAGATGAATGATGGAGGAATTAATATTTAATTATTAGAATTAGAAGTTTCAATCTTATAATTAGGAAATTAATCGGAAAGTATGTTTATTAAAGTTAATTTTTTAAAGTTAGAAATTGCAAAATTAAATAATAAATATTTCTTAATAATAATAAAAAATATTAATAATTAAAAAGCTTAAATATACAATTAATTAAAATCAAGGGAACATTATGAGCAAAAATCAAAATAAATTTAAAGATACTCTTGTTTTCAAATTACTAATTGTCGTAATTTTAGCTTGGATAATCTTAGCAATTATATTCGGTATTTACGATTTGGAAATTTCTAAAGCTATAGTAAATAGAGAATCAATATGGGCAAATTTCATGTACACTTACGATGAGGGACTCGGATACGGATTAGTATCGGTAGCAATTGCTATATTAGTAGGAAGTTATCAAGACGATTTAAAAAAGCAAAAAATTCCTGCTTATGTAATAATTATTATTGGGTTAATAATTTTTATCATAGCTTTAATTGTAGGGATTGTCTGGTTCATGGTCTTTGGCGGAGGTATAGCGCTAACGGTTTTAATCTTTTTAATTGTGGCGTTCAAAAAAGATTTGAAAGAATTTAAAACGCTAGCAATAGTAATTTTATTACTGGTCATTATAAATCCTTTATTATTCGGTCGAATAACAAAATTTCTGACTGGAAGAGTTAGATTCAAATATTTAGCTTCAGATTATTCTAATTATACTCCATGGTTTTCACCGCCAGGACCTAGTACTGAGCCTGGACATGATTCATTTCCATCTGGTCATACTGCTTTAGGTTGGTGTTTTTTACCTTTATTAATTTTGGTTAAAGATCGAGAGTGGAAAGATCCCATTAGAATAATTTTTACTATAATTATAGGATTATATGGGTTTTTAGTAACTCTTAGTACAATAATAATTGGAGCCCATTATGCGTCAGATACTTTGTTTTCTACGGGAATGGCAGCAGTAATCACAATACTACTTTATAAAATATTTTATTTAGATAAAGAATAATCCATTCTATTGGATTACAATTTTTTTTAATTTAATTTTCTTTAATTAAATTTAAAGCTCAAAATCTTCTTGAAAAAATTAAAAAATTTAATCCTCCTAAACAAGATTATATTAAAAAAATCTTAAAACTAAATTTTGGTGACAATTTTTGAAGGAAAAAAATGTGTTCAAAAATGTGTGGCATGTAGGGGATTCTGGCTGTTCTGTATACTTAATCGATACACAGAGCGAAGATGGACTGGTATTAATTGACTGTGGAATGAGTCTTGGTTTAATTAAAAAAATCGGCAAAATTGGATTAAATCCTCTGGATATTAAACACTGTATTTTAACGCATTTCCACATAGACCACATTGGAGCATGCTACGATTTAAAGAATTTTAACAAAACAGTTAAGTTCTACGCACACGACTTAGATGCTGATGCGATAGAGGAAAAAGGACACGACTCAAAAACTGCCGCTACATGGTATGGTATAAATTACAAACCTGTAAAATTAGAAAAGAGATTTAAAAAAGATGTGGAAGCCTTAAAATTTGGTTCTTACGAATTTCAATGTATCCACACGCCCGGACATACGCCAGGATCTATTTCAGTGTTAATAGAAGTAGATAACACTAATATTTTATTTGGACAAGACATCCACGGCCCTTTTATGGCAAGTTTTGGTTCGAATTTAGACGATTATCAAAAGTCTATGCAAAAATTATTGGACCTTAACGCAGATATTTTGTGCGAAGGTCATTTTGGTATATTTCAGCCGGCTGAGAATGTTTACAATTATATTAAAGGATACATGGAACAAAATAAACAATAAACAATAATTTTACTATGGACTTTTCTGAAAAAATTTTATTCTCTTATTACCACAAAGTATTAAAATTTAATAATTCTTCCCAACATGAAAGTAACGATTTAAATGAAAAATAATGACCAATAATAGCGAAGATAAAAAAAGTGAAGATAAAATTTCAAACGATAATAAAGATAACGTTGAGAAACAAGAGATCAACCTTCAATTTCACTGGTATTTATTTTCAATTTTTTCAGTCTATCTTGGTTCTTTTTTCTTTCCGGGTATAATCGTTATGTATTTCATGTTGTTGTTTTTTGAACCTTATGTTTTAAGAACTACTAATTTTATTTCGCTTTTCACAGAGTTGAAACCATTGCTTGTGTTACTAATTACACCCTTAGTCTTTATTGGTTGTTATTTGCTTCACATGTTTTTTGTTGCTTTACTTACTCGCTTGTTCTGGAGATTTACTGAGAAAATGTCGCCTTCAAAAGACGGAATTATCCCTCGGAATGTTCCAAGTAAAACTTTAAATTATTATCACATCAGATCTTTTATAATTAAATATCCTAAATATCTATTTACCAAGGGTGCATTTCCCTGGTTAATCACATGGCTTTATAATTTTGTGGGGAGCAATAAAATTGGAAAAGGAACTACATTAGAAGAACAAATATGTGCCGATAAATTTATTCGTATAGGAAAAAATTGTTTCATAGGGATAAATTCGGTACTTACATCACATTTGGTTGAGGGTATTTTTGGAAATGTGGTATATTTTGAAGTCAAATTAGGAGATAATGTCACATGCGGGGCATTTAACACTATTGGTCCTGGTTGCGAATTAAAAGATAATTGCCATTTACTTCCGCTAGGTTCCACCGCAAAATTTTACTTCATGAAGGGAGACCACTATTACTTCGGACTTCCGTTTAGGAAGATTTTTAAAAAAAAAGTTATGGATTATTTAGATCTAACTGAAGAAGATTTAAAAAGAAGTGAGGAGCTAGACAAACAACGACAATCCAAAAATAAAATGAAAGAAAAGAAATAAACAATTGGAGGAAGGTTAAATTTGGAAAATGAAAATGGAAACGATGAGAATATTTCGGGAACTGTTGACGATAAAGATTTAAGAATCGATTTTGTTACGAGTAGTGCAATTTCTCGAATTAATGTTAAATTTCTTTTTGTTTACATTCCGATTTTATGGTTTAGCGGTTTATTACCTGTAATTTTTTTTTACGAATGGACTAAAAATATTGAAAATCTTTCGGGTTGGACTTATACGATTTTGTTTTTACCTTTTGCAATTGTACTTATTTTCTTGCTTTTTATATTTGGGTGTGTTTTTTTTAGCAAATTATTTCTGATTTTAATAAACTTAATTCATAAACCAAGAGAAGGGATATTTAAAGCAGAGATTGGAGATCCCGACTTTGAATTTTGGTGTCTTCGAACCGAGCTAAAGAAACTAGTAGTGTGGCTTATGAGAGCCTGCCCTGTTCCATGGCTTGACGTGTTAGCTTTTCGATGGTTTGGAGTAAAGATGGATTTTTCAAGTCACCTTAACGATGCGTGGGTTGATATAGAGTTCATTAAATTTGGTCGTAAAGTCATGGTTGGACAGGGTGCAGTAGTTATGAGCTCAATGGTGGTGGGCAATTATTTAATAATTAAAGAGATTTTTTTTGACGATTATGTTGTTGTAGGCGGTTTGACCACAATAGCTCCGGGAACCATTGTGGGTAAAGATTCAGTTATCGGAGCGGTTACCATGACAAGTTATAATCAAATTCTTGAGAGTGGTTGGGTTTACATTGGAATGCCGGTCTATAAACATAAACCTAATATAATTAAAGAGAGATATATTATTAGAAAAACTGATATCGCTGAAGAGACAAAATCTTTTGTAGAAAAAGAAGTGAATATTGATGAGGATAAGAAGGATCGTGCATAAATTGTATGATGAAGAAAAAATTATATTTTAAAAAGAAATTTTAAACGATATGGATTAGGGAGATTTTAAATAAAAATGAGCGTTCCAACTTCTTTGCGCGTTGGTCCATTTGCGTCTACAGTCTTAGTTAAAAAAAGATATTTAATTTTTTATATTTTCCTCATGTGGGCTTCAATTTTGGCAATATTAATTGAATTCTGATTTTATTGGAACGAGATTACAACTTTTAAGGTTATATATAATTGGAAATTTATTCATTTCTGGATATTCCTTCCCTTGTTATTTTTTGTAATGTATGTAACAATGGTGTTTACATCCTTATTTTTTGCGAAGATTTTATTAGTAATCGTCAATGCCATTCATAAACCTAAGTGTGGAGTTTTTCTCAGAGATCCTTCAGATAAAGATTATAGGTATTGGAGCATTCGAAACACCATAAAAAGATGGCCAATTTGGCTTGCACATAAGTTTCCTTTCCCTTTCCTTGATAACATCTGCTTTAAAATGTTTGGCGTGAAAACTAAATTCTCAAATTCACTTTTTGAAGGTTGGGTTGATTGTGAGTTCATTGAATTTGGAAAAAATGTAGTTGTTGGACAAGCGAGCATCGTTCAATCAGCTCTTATAGTTGGGAATCTTCTAATTATTAGAAAAACGATAATTGAGGAAAATGTTAGAATAGGTGCCCATTGTGTTGTAATGCCCGGAACTCATATAGGAAAGAACTGCATATTAGCGGCAAAATCATGCACAACTGTAGGCCAGATATTGGAAGATGGATGGATTTATTTAGGAGTTCCGTCTAAAAAATATAAAAAGAATAGGTTTTTTGAAGATGGGTTAGAGGATATATTAAAACAAACTAAAGATTCTGAGCTTGTAAGAAAGCAGTACGATGATTTATACGTTAAACAATACGAAAAAAAGCTTGTGAATGCTGAAGAAAAAGAATCTGAAAAAAAAACAGAAAACTAGGGAAGAAAAAATCGTTAGATTGCCATTCATATTTGATTTCTAAAAAGATCCTTAAGTATTGGATGTTTTTTTGAATTTACTTTCCCCCCCAATAATTTTAAATTTACATATTTTTAATTTATGAATAGCTTTTTCAATTTGAAAATCTTTTATTTTTAAAGATTTTTAAAAATAAACTCTGCTAAAGATATATTGTTGAGACCTTGGCTTGAGAAAGCAATTAAGAGTGGGCTGGATGCTAGACAGACTTATGAATTATTCCTTTAACAGATTACCATTTAAACGGATGTACTACGTTCTATTTATATTTTCTTTTTTGTGAAATAATCATATGTTATTGTTTCCCAGTCACCCCCTGGACCACCGATCCATTCACGTACCTCATAATGAATTTGACAGCCTTGTACTTTAAGTTGATTAGCTATTTCCCTTGGAAAACCCCCCACCTGATCATCCTTTAATAATAAATCTTTGAGGTTAGTTAGATGTCTAAACGATTTTGGAATTGTGGGTAAACTATGTGCACGCAAAATCAAAAATTTGAGGTTAATTAGATTTCCGAATGACTCTGGAAGAGTTTTCAAATAGTTGCCCCACAAGTCCAAATCCTCAAGCATGGTAAGGTTTCCAAATGAGTCGGGAAGAGTTTCCAAGCTATTCATTGCCAATCCCAATTCCTTGAGATTGATGAGATTACAAAATGAGTCGGGGAGAGTTTCCAAGTTATTGTTTGCTAAATTTAATTTCTTGAGACTGATGAGACTGTTAAATGAGTCAGAGAGAGAGGTTAATTGATTCCACCCTAAATCCAATTCTTTGAGCCATTTTAAATTACCAATCGTTTCTGGAACTCTCGCTAATCCCTTAGAGCCAATCCCTAATTTTGTAACATGCCCGTTTTTAACTACAAATTCATAAGGATGGAGTCCCAGAAATTCTTTTTCTGGAATTGGTTTTCCAACTACCTTTTCCAGATCTTCTAACGCTGTTTTTTCTTCATTTGTAATGTTTTTCAATCTTCCAGTTTTCTTTTTATTCACTTCTTTATATTCAATCCTTTCATATGAATAATGATATAAGATTAAGATATAAATATTTGTTAGATATGAATTGTATCAGATGATAAATAGTAATATGTATAATAAGATAATTTCTTCTTTTTTTTTATCAATCCTAAATCTTCTAAAGAAAAGAATATTTCAGAAAAAGAAGCGAGAAGAATGAAGCAAGGATTATAGGAATCCATTATAAAATATCAATTTGTAGCTGTTTACTTAAAAAAAATTTTAGTTTTTCACAAGTTTTTTTTAAATCACGATTATTTTGGTAAAATAAATGAGTTCTTGGGCAATCCAAGTCAAAAACGCATTTATTTTTATCGTAGTTGTAAATCAAGGGGTAAAACCGGCATCCTTGAGGACGATGTTTGTAAACAATACAAGTTTTATAAGAAATGTCAAAAAATACGCAATGATGGTCGATGTTTTTCAGTTGAAAATAATCGTTACTATTAAGAATCGTAAAATCTTCTTTATTCAATTTAGTTAAAGAATTTTCAATAATTTGATTAATGTCTTGTTGAGAAACAATCATTTCCGTATCTAAACAGCAATTTCCGCAATTCTCACACTTATTATTATTCAGTTATTATCACTATTTCAAGAAATTAATTTTATCCACTTTTTAATTAATATTTAAAAAACTTTTTAATCTCTTCGCTTACCTCTTCTAATTCCTCGTCTTCGGCACATTCGTGGTCCATGTTTTCAATAACAATAATTTCTGGATTTATGTTAGCACATTTAGTTATTTCGTTAACTTCGGAAAGTGGGGTAATTTTATCTCTATTTCCAATAATAATTTTGAACCCATTAATTTTTAATTTTTGAATAGCTTTCTCAATTTGAAACTCTTTTTTAGATAATTCTTTTTTAGTCATTTCAATGAATTCCTCAATATTCTCTATTCCTTGAATATTACCCGGAAGAAATCGATTGATATAATGCAAGACTTTCTTAAAATCCTCACTATATACTTTCTTTTTTAAATCTAAAATAGGGCTAACTAACAATAATTTATTAATTCTTTTTATGTTGGAGCAAATTAATAATCCAATATACGCTCCAAAATCGTTTCCGATAATGTTTATGTTATTAAGGTCAAGAATTTTATGTTTAGCCATCTCATTAACGAAATCTATCATTTTTTGAGCATCTAAAACTTGATTTCTAATGGAAACCGTTCCTTCGCTAATGTTATAACCTCTAAAATTGAATGCTATGAAAGCATATTTATTTAAAAGATACTCGTGATTTTTCACAATTTCAGGTAAAGTAAGAAGTTGAGGGAAACCATGGAAATAAATGATTAGTGGGTAAGGTTTTTTAAAAGATGTTGGAGGAAAATAGAGCACGCCTCTAAAGATTTCGCCCTCGTTTTTTATTTCAATTCCAGAAACTTCGAAAGGGCCATCAAATTGCTTCGATTCGAAACCAAATTGCTTTTCTTTAAACTCCAAATATGTCACGTAATTATTTGTTATAATAAAAAATTTTATCTTAGTACTTTAATAGTACAAAATTAAAGAATTACCTTTATAATTTTAGGAATTTATCAAAATGAAGTTTCAAGACTGGCATACTCACAACTTACTATGCCGCCATGCGATTGGAACGCTGGAAGATTATGTAAAAATGTCTATTGAATTGGATTTAGATATTATAGGTTTGAGCGACCATTTTCCATTTGAGTATTTAGAAGGTGTTGAAAGACTTCCAATTGACGAATACTCAATGACTTTAGACGAAATAGAAAAGTACATTTCAAATTTAGAAACTTTAAGAGAAGAATATAAAGATCAGATTAAAATAAGAATTGGTTTTGAAGCTGATTTCGTTGAAAATCAAATTTTTAATCTAAATGTTCATCTAAATAAAATAAAATCCCGTTTAGATTATATTTTAGGATCTATTCATATTTTATATTCGAATAATGGGCCATTTGGAATGGATGATAGTAGGTTTTTGGATGAATACAACTCTTTGGGCACTGATAATGTTTATTTAATGTATTTTCAAACAATGCAAAAAATGCTTAATACTAAAGAGTTTGATTTTGATATTGTTAGCCATTTAGATTTACCAAAAAAATTTAATAAAATACCAGAAAATAAAGAGATCGTAAGCAATGAAGTTATTAAATCTCTCGAATTAATTAAAAAAAGAGGTAAAACTGTCGAAATCAATACTGGGGGATTAAGAAAAGAGATTAAAGAACAATATCCCAGTGAAGATATAATTAAATTATTATACGAACTTGACATTCCTGTGTTATTAGGCTCTGACTCTCATAAACCTTCGGAATTAGTTTACGAATTTAAAAAAATGATAACGATATTAAAAAATATAGGTTATAATCAATTAGCAAGTTTTAATAATAGAAAAAGAAGTTTTATTGAAATTTAATTATTTTTTAAAAGGTTGGTATTAATTGCCAGAAAAAAAAGATAAGTGCGAAATCTGCGGCAAAGGCTTAGTATATGCTATAAGTTCTGATGAATACAAAGAACTTAACTGTAGTTGGTGCGGTCAATTATTCAATACAAATACTTATTGCCCTGAAAATCATTATATTTGCGATTCTTGTCATGTTAAAGAACCAATTAAAATTATAGAACAATTTTGCGAGAAGACCGATTTAATAGATCCGTTTGAAATTGCCGATCAAATCATGAAACATCCCAATTTTAAAGTTTATGGGCCAGAACACCATGCTTTAACACCAGCAGTAATATTAACAGCATTGAAAAATAATAATATCAAGAACCATAACGGAAAGGAGATAACGCTTTTTGATATTAAGGAAGCGATTAGAAGAGGCTCTAAAGTACCGGGAGGATGGTGCGGTTTTTATGGTAGTTGCGGCGCTGGGATAGGATCGGGAATCGCAATCAGCATTTTTACAGGTGCTACACCAGGAACTGATAATCCTAGAACGCTAGCTAACAAAATGACCTCCATATCTTTGGCATCAATAGCAGATAATTTGGAACATTGCTGCAAAAGGTCAGTTAAATTATCGATAATGGAAACATTGAAATTTTTAAAACATAACTTTGGCGTAGATTTAAAATACAAGCCAGAGAAATGTATATATTCTGGAATCAACGATAAATGCGAAAAGGATGCGTGCCCGATTTTTTAAAAAATTTAAATTAAATTATTTTCTTATAAATTATAAGAAAAAATGAATTACTTAACAAATAATAAAAAAGTATGGAAAAAATGAGTCACCACCAAGATCATGATGACGATTGCGATTGTGAACACCATCATCCTGAAAATCCTCATCATAATGAAAACAATCCGTGTCCTACAGAAAAATTCGTGGAAAAACTCTTAAAAAATTTGAAAGAAGAAGATTTTTCTAAAGAATAATAATGATTTTTAGAAAATTAAATCAAAAATTAATTATTTCTAAATTTCCACTTTTATTTTTAGTGATTATACATTCTTTTGCCTGGAATTTTTCTGGAAGGCTTACATCGTCTACGACACAATAATTTAATTTGCATAATTTCCCTAAAGATACATTTTGAGTTAGCACAACATTGGACAACTCGCAAAAACCGCCTATTTTGCAGTCTTTACCAATAATGGTGTTTGGACCTAATAAAACTGTGCCACCAATTTCTACACCCTTATTTACAAACACGGGTTCTATGAAAGTAATCCCGTCCATCCATCCATCAATCGTTAATCCAGACAAATTTTGTTGAATAAATTTTATTATATTTTTTAAATTTGTTAAATTAGATTCTATGACATCTTTAGAAGTTATCAATTTTCTAATAAGATTAATAACTTTACCAATATCGTTTTCAATTAAAGCAAACTTTATCGTATCTTGAAGCTCCTTATCGTTAGATTTTGATTTTGTTGAATTTTTTGTATTTTTTTCCATCATATCTAATTAATTAATTAGTGTCTGACTTTAATATTTAGAATTTATAGAACATTTTGAACTTTTTTAAATCGGTATATTTTTAATTATCTTTTTTTAATATTCTTATATGAGTTCTCCGAATAAAAAAATTAACAAAATAAAGGGAGATATTATTGAGTTAATTGATAAGGAATTAGAACTTTCTCCTTCATTATTAGGAATAATAATAAGTACTCACGATGGAACTCTAATAGCAAGCAAATTAAAGAAAAGGACAAAACTAACCAATCAAGAAATCGCAGCTGGCTCAAGTAGTCTAATGTTTTTATCGTCTAGAATATTAAAAGATTCTTTAAATCAAAAAATTTCTCACAATATAATTGCTGGAAAAGAAACTTATATACTTTCCAATATAACCGATTCTATTATCATGGTCTCCCATTTAAACCGCGAATTAGCCGAACTTGAAGGCTTAAATGTAAACATTCGTAAGTTAGATAAATTTGCTTTAAGATTATCAGCTATTGTTGAGACATCAGATTTAATTAAAGAAGAGATTTTTGTAGCGATTAAAAGATCAATTCCAAATACGCTTTTACTCGCAATAATAACTAAGGATGGTTTGCCTATTAAAATTCAATCGAAAATGCCAGAATCAATGATCTCTGCTATGATTTCTGCTATTTTCCATTCATCTGAGGTGCTTTTAGAGGAGAATTTGGAATATTCTATTATTTCTGGAGAGGAGGGGTCCTTCATTCTTCATAAATTAGATAAAAATAGATTGTTATGTGTTGCCGTGCCGGAAGCGGACGAGAGTAAGTTAGGGACTTATATCGCAACAATTAAAACCATAATAAAATAACGATTTTTTTAGATTTAGTTTAATAATTTGTTACTTTAATCCATAATTTCTTTAATTTCGTCAACTATTTTTAAGGCTCCAAAATAAGATTCTGAAAAACTTTTTCCTTTATATAAGACCGTACATAACGGTTCGTCTTTTAATATGTCTTTTATTGGTTCAGATTTATCGTGAACATATTTAATTTGGTTTACTTTATTTAGGGCTTTTTTATTTACCTCTTTAGGTGCAAACATGATTAACTTAGTAGCAAATCCTTTAGGTTTCTTAGATTTAAGCAAATTTTTTATATGCTTCCATTCGGAGGGATTAAAGCTTTGAATATGTAAGTCCAATAAATTTAGGTCCAAGACGGTTTCTGAAACTCTAATCGAACCAGGAATTCTTGGGTTAATCTCCATTAAATATGGGTAATGGTTCTTTAATACAAAATCGAAGCCATTAATACCTTTCAAAAGTAGTTCTTCTGATAATGTTTTGGAAATCTCTGTAATTATTTTATTGTCTTCTTTAAGCAAATTAGCAGGAACTACATTCCCGCAATACATAAATTCTTTTGGCGAATTCACAAAATCCAAGCCAATAATTTGTCTGTTTATAGAAACAATTACACACTCAGTGCCATTTGAAATAACGGTACAACTAACTGGAATACCTTCTATATATTCTTGAATTAACCATTCTGATGGGTTAAAATCAATTGTCTCTTTTTTTCTAGTATGAAAAAACAATTCATTTTCACGGTTAATTTTATATACATTTATTCCACCTGAACCCGTCTTTTTTTTTAAAATGAATGGATATTGAAAATCTTGACGATTTGATTCAAATTTTTCAAAAGAAATAGTTTTAGGAACGTTAAATCCCCGATTTTTTAAAAAGTCGTAGAGATTTTCGATATTACGCGCTTTTTTAATAGTTTCAATATTATTATTTGCATTTAATATTTTATAATCATTTTTTTGAATTTCATTAATAATTGATTCTCTTTCTTCAAAGGCATCATCTAAGCCACTTCCTATTATTAAATAATTTATTTTAGAGTGTTTTCGTAATAAATCTAAAGCAAAACTCGCTAAAAATTGACCATAATTATCTTTAATCGAGTTATAAGTAGATTTTAACTCTTTTACAACGATTAAACAATCTTTTACATGCGGATACAAATCTAGATCTCCAAAAAAATCAACCGCATAGACATCATATTCAGCTTCTTTTAAAGAATAAGCTAATGGACGCGTATTAAATCCTACAACTAGAACCTTTTTAGTCATTAATAAAGTAGAATAAGAATAGGTTATAGAAATTTGTTTTGGCTTTAAAGATTTTTTTTTTTAATTCTAAGATTAAGTTCATAATAGAGATAGTATTGTTCAAATAAGACAATTTGTAAGGATAAATAACATTTAGATAATTTTCTTTAACATTAATTTTAGAGATTCATATTTGTCGAATTGATATATCTCAGCATTTCCGTATTTTTTGAAGTTCTTCTTAATTCTTTCAGCGGACGGAGTGTGAACCCCCAGCGCTTGAGTTGCATAAGATTTTTTCGGCTCTAACACAACTAAGTGAATTTTTTGTTTAGATAACTTTTTAGTATATTCTTTTAACTCATTAGTAATTAACGTATAATCTTGTTCAACTTGAGCTATTAAATCAGAATGTTTTACAGATATATTTGCCCCACAATCACTACAAATGAACACTACAGGAATAATATTTCTGTTTTTTAATTTTTCAACCTTAATTAAATCCGAACACTTCTTTAACGCTGCTGCCATTGGCGTATAAGATTTTCCTTCTAACCGCTTTAATTTGCGTGTAGCGTTCATGAAATTAACGGTAGGTTTCTGGAGAACAATCGCCTCTTTGCCTCTAAACACGATCAAAGCAATTTTGTCTTTTTTTCTGTATCCTTCTTTATGTAAAGATAAAATAACATCTGTCATTTGCTTTATGACGTAATACATCGAAGCGGAACTATCTAATACAAAAAATAACGCTAATGGAGCACGATATTCGTATATTTTATCCATTAAATCGTACTTATTAAAACGAATAGGAAAGCCTACATCTATTTTATTATAAACTGTATTCTTCAAATAACTACGTATAGTCGCATCTAACGCAATACTTTTCGGTTGCCGGTTAATAGGTGTCCTGTATGAGACATATCTCCCTTTTTGAGAGGATGCAATTTTAATTCGTCTACCTATCCCTCGCCCCCCGTAATCCGTAACTTTTCGGTCTTTTCTGATATTATCTAAAATAGAATACATTTTTTTTTCCATTTTATAAGTAAAAGGTATTAAATCGAAGTCTTCTCCAGAAAAATTAAAATCTTCTTGATAATTGGGTATATCTTTTACTTTCCAACCTCCAGCAGGTCTTGCATTTCGTTTTTTCATATCATCGTATTTAGGAGGGGGTAATTTCTGTTCTCTTGTCTCAGGAACTTCAACTTTATCAGGATCGATGGATTGTCGACTGAATTCTTTTTGTTGCGAATCATCGTGTTTCAAAGGACCTTCGGTGTCTCTATTAGGTTGATACACTTTAGTGTTTTCGTAAGCTTCTTCTATTCTCCCGTAAACTTCTGTAATTTTATCTTTAATCTCTTTAGGAGTCATCTCGTAATGAAGTGATTGAATTCTATGCTCAAAAACTAAGTCCATTGCTACATTTAAATCTTCTTCTAAAATTGTCTTTCGACCGGTTAATGCAGCGTGAGCCCTCGCACATCTTATAAATGTAATATCTGCTCGTTGAGAAAATATTTCTAAATCGTTAACTATTTTCGACACTAACTCGTAAATACTAGAAGGGATTTCGACTTCTTTTACAATTTTTCGAGCTTGAAGTATCTTTTTTCTAAGTTTTTCCTGATCTGCTTCATATTTTTTAATAAATTCTTTTGGGTTATCATCGAACTCGATAACCCTTTTAGAAATTTCTGAGCGAAGTTTGGGATCGCGAGGAGCCCTTATTTTGACCTCTAATCCAAGTCTATCAGCGATTTGTGGACGAAGATCTCCTGTCGAATCCTAATTCGAAACGAATTAAGAATCTTCGGGATTCATACTACCGACCAAAACAAATCTTGAGGGATGTGAGACCGATATTCCTTCTCTTTCAATTATATTAATTCCTGAGGCTGCAGCGTCCAGAAGTACATCAACAATGTGATCTTGTAAAAGATTGATCTCATCCACATAAAGAATACCTCGATTCGCTTTTGCTAGTAACCCTGGGTGAAGCTCTGAAGTCCCTTCGATAAGTACTTTGTCAATGGATAAACTACCACAAACCATATCTTCCAGAGAATCTTGAAAATCAAGAATTCTTTTCTGTAACTCCAAGTGGTAGATTTACCAAACGCATTTCTCTTATTTCAGTTTCTAATTTACCTTTTTCCTTCTTTTCACGGCATGATGCACATAAATCGTCCAAACTAGTTTTAGGATCGCAGGCAAAACTACAATCTTTAATGATTTCTATTTTAGGCATAACTTCGACTAGAGATCTAACTGCTGTGGATTTTCCGGTACCTTGGTGCCCAGTTAATAATACACCACCTACGAGGGGGTCAATTACATTTAAAATTAGCCCCATTTTCATTTTATCTTGTCCTAAAATTGCTGTGAAGGGGAAATTAATCTTTCTCATAATAATTTTATAGAAATTTTTAATTTTTTAATTAAATTAGAATTCTTTTTTAATTAAAATTTCCCACCAAAACCAACTGTTAAAATTATTATTTTGCTAAGAAAGTTAAATTGCTTGATTTTTATAGTATTTTTTAAAATAATTCATTAATGAAACAGCTTCTACTCCTTTCTTAGTTAAAGAGTACATATGAATTTTTTTACTTTTGTCAATATTTACAAATGGTCTCATATAATTATTTCTAGTAAAAAACGAGTGTACTAACTTTTTTGAGGATAGTCCTAAATAACTTGCTATGGATTTATTAGTTATAATATTACTTAATTTTGAAATCTCATAAATAGCTATTAAATGACTTTCGAATTTATCACTAATTCTTTTAGATAATTTTAATGGATTTCTAATAGAAACATCGTTATAAATGAGAGTAAATTTTTCTCGAACATGGTAATAATCATTGGTGGTTTTCTTTACTACACTCATGTCGTCGTAAATCTGATCAAATATATTTATTAATGTATTATTATGCCAAACTGCATGACAATTTGAACAGATATACCCTCCTTCCTCTTGTTCTAGGTTTTGAACAATCTCAGAACAAGTAATAGACTCATTCTTATACAAATCAGAAGCTAAAAGTGTCTTTGTATCTTCATTATTATGATTAAAATGAAATGCAATTAAATGCTCTCTTGTATTAAATTCTTCACATACATGACAATATATACCATAAATTGTCTCGATAATATATCTTTTTTTCAAGTTACTTATAATACTAAGTTTTATAGCGCTTTTCCGTTTATAAGATAAATTATTAGTCTCAGAGTGATTATTTATTGCAATTCTAATAAGTGTATGTATTAATTCAGGAGTAAGAGAAAAAATATCTTGAGGAAGAACTTTAGGTAAGTCTGTCCATGAGATAAGGTGCTTAAAATAATTATAATACTTATATGAAATTAAATCGTGATGATTAGCACATACTAATATTATTTTCTTCGATTCCATAAGTTTAATCAAATCTTCTAAAAAATGTGGATTAGCTCGATTATTATTAAACATCTCATATAGTATTTCTGAAGAATATTTAGTTTCTTTTTCTTCCGCTGTGGTGTGATGAAATTCTAAAGCTTTCAATCTTGAGATGTCAGTATTAACTTTAAATCCTTCTTTTTCGCATTCGGGACATTTACCTTTTTTAACTCTGTAATATAATCCATTATAAATATGTTTTATTATATAGAGTTTAATCCTACTTCCTATTACCTTTTTAAAATTGCCCTTCTTACTTTTATACCGAATAGGGTATATAAAAATCTTAGGAAAATTTCTTTTTAAGAGATCATGAATTTCTCTTACTGACCTATAAAAAAGTTTAAAACTCTGAAATAAATTAATTTCTTTTGAGTATAAATGTTTTGCAATAGGCTTAACAACTAAAACAGTCTCTATTTTTCTATGTAATATACTAGAGCCTAATATTTGCTTTAATGTTTCAGCTAAATCGGTGAGATACTTAGTAAGTTTATCTTGATGGTTAGCAAGCAAATTTTGTAATATATCAACATCTTTTTGAGACAATTTGTTAGGAAGATTAACCGTCTCTAAAATATTCGTCTTCATAAGCGAAACAAGTTTAGAAGTCTTAATCTCTGTATTTTTTATCAGTTCAAAAAAACACAAAGAAATAATATCTCTAATTCTTGAAAATCCATAATAGGGGGGAAAATTAAAATTTTCATTCAAATAGAGATCTCTAAAATAATTAATATAACATCTAGAAATGCTATAATTAGGTAATCCTGAAATCTCTGAGATATTAACATTTGGAATATTATCATTTGAAACCAAAACAGTATAGATAATAGTACTAGCAAATATTTTCGGATTTAATTTGTTTGTAATATTGAATTCATTATTTTCGGCTCTTGAAATAAACTTATCTAATATTTCTAAGGATTTTGACCATATAATCTTTTTGGTCTCTTGTACCGTTGATAGAGTCATATAAAGTTTTTAAATGGGTCCTTACTTTTTGCTTAAAAAAATGTATTTCCATGAATTTCTAATTCTTTTCGTTATATTTAAATTAAAAAAGAAAAAGAATTTTCTAATTTTTCACAGGATAGCCTTACTAATAATAAAATTGATAACCTGATTAAAAATATGATTAAAAACAGTTTTTTAAAATTTATTTGATATCTCTACTAATCTTTCGTTTAAATTAGCGATCGTTTCGTCCCACTCCGATAAGATCTCGTTAACTTGTGGGATAACAGTATCCCGTTCTTTGTATTCCAAATAATCCATAAACTCTTTCATATTTTCGATTTTCATAAAGGTTTGAGCGACATATCTGTTAATTTCTTTTTTTTGATTCTCTAATACTTCAGGAACTCTACTTCTTTCACCTTTTCTTACTAAGGTTTTTAAATATTCCTCTGTACCCAATAATAGTGAATTTAATTGCGTAACTCTTTTTTTAACAAATTTATCATATATTTCAAATAAATTATCTTTCGGAAAGAAATTGGTGACATCTTTAACGAAATCTTGCGCTTCCTTAACTAATTGTTCCATGCTTTCAATTCCCTCGATTTCAAAATCCACTTCGTGATATCCTACATGAACGCCTTTACCAATCTCACTTAATCTAAATATTTTGAAACCAGGATCGTTAGTTAATTGAATTGCGGGATCTCCTTTTCTTGAGGCCATTTCAACTTGCTGGATTAATCTTAACGGATTAAACACTAAACTAAACGCTAAAGGATTGTTTGTTTGATAAGATAATGTAGTTTTTTTATCTAAGTCGCTCATCATGATTTTAAAGCCCGGGTGACTGTGCCACCAACCGACTATAAATTCGTTTCGCAAATATGCTTGAGTCTCAAGTTCCGCTGTAACAACCATATCTTCGTGCGTCCATTCATACTTATCGATGACTGCATCTTTATCTACTAATTGATGCATTATGGTATATACTGATGTAACAATTACTTTTTCGTTCTTTTTTTTCCCCTCATTTCTTCCAATAAGTATTCCACTCACTTCGAGCCAATCTTCCTTCTCTATACGAGTGTTAGCATATCTCACTGACGCTGCCACTAGTGTTAGATATCCCTTTTTTGGAATAACGACTGACATTTTTAAGAGTATTTTCTGAGTATTTTATAATTTTTTAATTTCTCTTTTATTGATAATGCAATTTTTTTTATTTATGTTTTTTTGAAACAGTTTCTATAAGTTATAATTTTTAATATTCTGAATTTATAATTATTTTGAATATAAAATTATTTAATTGTTGATTTTATTATAATAATAATTATAGTTCAAAACATATCTAATTTCAAGTTAAATATAAACCTAAGGTGTGAAATAATTTGGCTCAGCAAGATTTTGAACCACTAACAGGGGAGCTTGGGATTGCTGGTACTTCATATAGACTTCAAATGGGGATTGTGGGCGGTTTCTGGGCAAGTCGAATGCTTAAAGGAAAGAATATTCTTGACTCTTATGTATATGAAGATCCCGCTATGATAGGTGAAACTCCAACCCCTCCAAATCAAAATATAATCGTCGGTTGGGTTCTAAGAACTGTGACTTTGCCTAACATTAATCCGTATGGTATTATGAAAACAGTTCAAGCTTTAATTAAACAGGCAATTACTAAAGTACAACAAAAACCGATGGGCGGGCC
>JAUWBH010000069.1 GCA_030605085.1 Promethearchaeota archaeon
GATGTCTAATAAAAAATGCCAATGTGGCGGGAATTTAATCTATAAAACGGAAGATTATGAGTGGATTTACTACGAATGCGATTCATGCGGGCGACAAACGAGAATCAATAAATTAGAAGAAGGGGATTCATAAAGAATAAAAGGATTAAGAGTTTTTTCCGTTATTTTTTTTAAAATCAATTTAAATTAATTAAATTTTTAAAAAAAAATTTCATTGTTAATTAATTGGAAAATTAGCTATAAAATCTTTCAACTCATTTTGATTTGGTGCAATCTGTTTTGTTATTTTATATATGGCAGAATAGGATGCAAATTCACCACACGAACTTAAAATCGTCTTTAATTTTTCCGAATTGTCTTTTTTAAGTACTTCATTTAATTGATCTCTATTTTCTATTTGGTCGAATAGTTTGGTTAAAAAGCCCGAAGCATAGCAATCACCCGCCCCGGTACGATCGATAATTTCCTTTATTTCTACACCCGGGAAAAATAATTTAAAATTATCGGTAATTATATGAGACCCCTCTTTTCCAGCCGTGTATATCCTGATTCTAGCATATTTTCTAAATTTTTTGTCAACTTCCTCTAAAGATAAAGTTTCATTTAAAATTATATAAGCATCTTTTAAATTAAGAAAGAATAGATCGTATTTCTCTTTAATTAGACTCGAGAGTTTTTCGAATGTAGCAATCTTCTGGGTCTCAATATTGTACGCTGTAATTATGCCTAATTCATATCCTTTTTCAAAGATTTTAATAAACTTTTCGGCAATGGGAGTAGAAAAAATTAATTTTACATCATTAAAAATGTTGTCATCAATGCTTATACTATCGAAATTCATTTTATTTTTCAAGTTTGGGGCTAAATGAATTTTTTGAATGAATTTTGATTTTATAATAGTACTCACCGGAGTTATCTCGTCGATTTGGAAGATATTATCAGTGTTTATGCCAAATTCTTTCAATTCAGATATCATCCACTCTGACCCTCTTCCTATTACTGACATTAATTTGGTTGGAACGCCAAGTTTAGAAAGATATTCCGAAGAATTGTTTCCATTTCCACCTCTTTTAAAGAAGCAATGTCCTACAATTTTCTTTGGAGTTTCGGAAAAACCCTTTTTAACTATTTTTTCGAGTAACTTTCTATTTATAATATCGTCAGGATTGTACCTAATAAAATTAACAAGTCTATTAACAATCTTTTCAACTAATACATCGTAAAAAGTACTTTCGTAGTAAAGATCTTGATGTAATTCCCCTAAAACTAATAAATTTTTAACCATTAAATACTCAACCTCCCTTTAATCATTTCAAGTGAAAATTTTTTAAATTAAAAACAAAAAAAAGTTAAAAAAATAAGTTAATTAAATGTTTATGAAATATATTTAAATATTTTTTCTTGTTTTTTATTCTTGCTCAATTTGTTCAGCTTTTTTTTTTTATGTAATTCTTCTAATAAACACTTGAAGTAATATCTAATTCCCAAAAGAATTAAATTCCTAGAGCTGGAAACATATAATTTGAAATAACAGAAAGATCAAAACCAAAATATTTGTTAATTATGTCTAAAATAAATTCTAGATATGCTACTGATATTTTAATTTTACTTGATTCTGTTAATTTTCTTATTAACTCGTTTTTACCTAGTTTCTCCTTACCTTTGTAATTTTCGATGAGATTCATAATTTTTTTAGATATTTCAAAAGCTTTCTGTATGTCATTTTTTAGCATAATTAAACTAAGATTCGAATCGCGTTCTGATAAAAAATTTTGAACGAAAGATCGCTCAATCTTGATTCGTTTACTGTTTAAGAGATTATTCTTATCTCGAATTACTTTTTTATCGTCTAAAATTAAGAAATCTTTATAGAGCTTCTTATTGTAATCTTCCTTTTTTTTTACTGTAAATTCTATTTCAAATGATTTACTAAAAACAAATTTAAAAAAATTAATTAAATGAATGTGTAAAAAAACTTCGTCGTTTAAATATAAAGCTTCCTTATTTAAAACGCAACCTCGTAAAAGAAAAGTAAGAGTGAGAGCCTTCAGATTGAGTTTAATTAAATCTATGTCAATATCATCTATTCCTCGAACTTCTAATTTTTCTAATCGTCTAGTTTCTACATCTGGAAGTTGTACTTGGAAATCTACAGCAAAAGAGTCTCTCACATTCATGTCTCTATCGATGTATGCAATAAAAGCGTGTTGGCATACTTGTTTTTCTAAAATGTTCACTGCTACAATACCTCTCGTTATGTTCTTTATTATACTGTCGGAGACCATTAAATTTCCGATTGTTGAACAGAGGGGGCATCTGATTATTAATTCTCTCTTCATTCTTATAAACCTCTTATTCGTTTTTTAAATGAAGCATTTGCGAACCAGTATAAATAATAATTCCTATTATCATAATTATTGGAGTAATTTCAAGGGGTATTGTTCTAAAAGAGGTAATAAAAAATTCTGAGTCCATAAAATGGGAAATGAAAACCAAAATTATCCCAACAAGAATCCCAATCGATTTTCGGCGCGCAATACTAGTTGTTTTGAAAACCAGATATAGATACAAAAAAATTAATGAACCAATAAAGATGAACCCAAAGATATAATATATCATTAAGGCAAAATATCTATTTGTTATACCTATTAATGTAATAAACCCAATAACGAATGCAATTAAGTTAATAGTCGTTAATAACTTCTTCGTGAATTTTATCACATAAGTTTCTAAGACGAATAACCAGAAAATTATCCCTATTAGGTTAAAAATATATCCCAGAATTACGTAGAAGTCATAATTCTGCGGTTGGTGTACAGCAATTATATAAACCAACCGCGTAAGGCCAAAAAAAAGACCCAATATAGAATAAGCCAGAAATGCCATTTTTAAGCTCTTCGTTTCTGACATAAAAGTCCTTATCAAGAACAAGCAAGAGCTTACGAACAATAAAATAATAACTATATACCAAAGAATTAAGCTTATTCCTTGATAATAGCCAATTCCCTTTAACGATTCGGGCATTCCAAAAATCATATTTTAAGAGCCAAGTTTAATTAAACATATATAAATTATAATTATCTTATATATTCAAATTAAATGTAAGAGCTTTTAAATTTAATTATCATAGTTCTGATTTAATCAGTAAAATAGCCTCTCTTGTTAATCGTCTTATCTCTTCAAAATTTTTTGACGAGATCAGGTCTTTTTTCACAATCCAGCTTCCGCCACATGCAATAACATTATTTTCTTTCAAATAACTAATTAAAGTTTCGTTGTTTATTCCACCTGTTGGCATAAATTTAACATATGGGTATGGACCTGCCAAATTCTTAAGCATTTTAGTACCACCAGAAAGATCAGCAGGAAAAAATTTAAAGAAATTTAGGCCTCTCTCAAGCCCCCATTCAATCATAGTTGGTGTATTCAAACCAGGAATAATTGTTATTTTCTTTTTTACGCAATAATCTACAACACTTGGATTAAATCCCGGCGTAACTATAAATTTTGCTCCTGCACTTACGGCTCTTTTTACTTGATCAACTTTTAATATTGTACCCGCCCCAACTAAAAGATCTGGCATATTTTTCGTCAAAATAAATATTGATTCCTCCGTAGCTTCAGTTCGAAAGGTAATTTCAATGATAGGAAGCTCGGCTTCAACAAGCCGATTCATATTGTTTGGAAGGATTAAAAAAAAGTATTAAGAAATTAGTTTAACACCATTAATTACTTATAAATATTTTTCCTGTTTCCACGCTCCATACCTTACGATAAAACCTAAAATTAATCCTTTGTAAATTGTAATTTTTTGCCCCGTTGTCCAAACCATTAATTCTGCCGTACTAGAGACATTTGCGAGTGGTACGGCGTAAAATCGCCATACTGAAAACATTATAATGGAAATCGTTATTGAAATTATGTAAATAAACGCGTAAATGTTAGGAAATTCTTTATTATGGAAAATAACAATTATATATAAAATTCCTCCAATAAGCCCAGTTAAACTCGAAATAAAAACAAAAAGTAAATGGGCAGCACTATAGACATTGGAAGGCGTAAATGCAATCCCCACAACCGAGATTCCGGCAATAATCCAGAAGAAAGAACCAGCAATGCTAAGTCCCTTTTCTAAATTTGTTTCACTGAAAAAATGAAGCATAGCTATGGCGAAAAGAATCGCAGAAATACCGTTTACGCTTAATGTTATCGTGTATATCATGTATGAAACTGTATTGTCCTTCCCCGAATATGACCTAGTTCGCCCTAAATCGCTGAAAAAGTTTTCAAAAAAAGTATACCTTGGAGCATTTGGATTAACTGCCGTACCTCCTGTATAGAATAACATTGCTATAGCAGTAAGGATAGCGAATTGCATAATGCCAATCATACTAAGAATGAAAAACAATTCTTTCCAATTTCTAATACTCATTTAATTTAACTTCCTCATTTTTTTGTCTAAGAGAATTTTAAATTGTATTTGCATGAAAATATTTGCTTTTTAATATTAATAACTTTTTTTAGGATTGTTGCTACTAATTGAATTTTAAAATCAAAAATGAAATAGTCAAATAACACTTTCTTTATTTACAAAAATTGAGATTATTTATCTTTAGCAAATAATCTTAATAATTTTGTTCCAAAAAGAAGTAAGGTCGTTTTTGGTAATATTCTTGGGAGGATAAATTCTCCTTTTTTGCGTTGCTCCTTTAGAAATTTTAAAGCATCTTTAAGTTCTTTTTGAGAACGAGTCGAAAATTCTGTAATACATTTACGCGTTGTAAAAATTGCGACTTTTACCTTTTGCTTTAGCTTCTTTTCTACAATTCTAAAGTATTTTTCTCGTTTTGGAGCTTTTTTCCAATTAAAATTCGTAAGAAATCCTTCTATTCCTAGCTTATCTATAGAGGCCATTAAATTAATGACGCCATTTTTACTTCCAATAATCCAACTCATAACTACATTATTTTTCTTATCGGTAACTACTATAGAAAAGAGTCCATTTTTAGGTAATAAGAGATTTAGTAGTAAAGGAAGTTTCTCTACTTGAGACAATAAATCTGACAGGGGATTTTTTGGTAAGATTATTATATTATTTTTTTTTATTTCTTTGAGGATAAGTTCCGAAAGTAGTTTTAAATCCTCGTAATAAGAAGGATATCCCTCTCTCTGAAGTCTTTTGGAAGCAATTTTATTAAATTTTGAAATTTTTGAGGCAATTGCTTCTAATTTAAGCGCTATTAATTCACATTTTTCGTGTTTGTGAAGTGCCTTAAAAAATTTGAGTTTATTTTCCTTGTCAAATTCTTTTTCCATTAAATCTGTTCTTAACTTATCGTTATCGTTTATTCTTTCGAGAGCTTTATAAATTCTATTCTTTTTCCAGAAAACGATAATTTGTCTTATTTCCTTTTTGGGATCTTGCAGCATTTCCTGAATGCTCTCAAAGAAATCAATTATATCTTGCAAATATTCCATTTTGATATTATATTGCTTTACTAGCTCACCAAACAGAATTTTCATTGCCATTTCTTTAGTATTAAATTTAATTTAATTTTTATAAATTTTTTTACATTCTATGTCAATATATTTTGAAATCAATAATTTTATAATTATTTGGTTATAATAATTATCTATTAATGCCAGAACTTCAAAAAATTGATATAGCTTTTAATATTAATGAATATCGTTTTGATTCAGGAAATAAAGATTTAAACGAATTTTTTTATAATAGAACTATAGATTTTATTAAAGGGGGTTATTCTCAAATATACATCCTAAAAGAAAATACCGATAAGCATATTATAGGTTATTTTGCTATTTCGTGCTGTCAAATTGAATTTACTAAAGAGTTATTGTCGTTTACAAAAAAAGTGCGGTACATTCCTGGCTTATTAATAGGTCAATTAGCAATAGATATAGATTTTCAAAACAGAAAATTTGGAACTTTTCTATTAACAAAAGCAATTAAAATTGGCTTAAATATTTCTAAAAAAGTGGGATGTAGAATAATGGTAGTTGATGCGTCTACAAATTTAAGAGTAATTAATTTTTATAAATTGGTTAATTTTAAATTTGTTAAAAAGAGCTTAGGAGAAAAAATAGAGCAAGAATTACAAAAAACGAGTAAATCTAAATACAATACGGTAAAGATGTACTTTGATTTAAACGATATTACAACTCAATCTATTCTTCCGTAAAATCTTTTACATCAGTTTAAAATTCAAAATAAACTTTGCTAGTTTTTCGTTGTATTTAGAATTTTTTAAATTTTCTAAAAGTGCCTTAGCATCTTCTTTAGAATCTATAATAAAATCATCGTTATAATTCGTTAAAATGTGAAAATTCTCTGGTTCTAAAATATTTTCGTAATTTTCATTAGACTTTAATTCTCTCTCTTTTCTTGTCTTTTTATTTGATTCAATTTTCATTAAAAACACATCCTAATTTTAAAACTTCTCTATTTTTTTGCATCATTTAAATTATATTTTACAATTTCTTAAATTTTTGTATCTTTTAATCAATTAAAAAATAATGCTAAGATATTGCACGGAAACATCTTATATATTTCGAGGGATTCACTTAAATACGCTAATATTCTTATAAAACAGATCTTTGAGATTGTAAGTCATCTAGAACAATTTCCTAAGCTTGGAAGGAAAGTCCCAGAATACAACGACCCTAATTTACGAGATATTCTTTATAAAAGCTATAGAATTGTGTATTTAATAAAAAAAGAACACCTTGAAGTCATCTCTGTAATTCATGGAAGCCGTAAGTTAACTTTATAAAACTTTTTATTAAAAACAATCTAATCTGATAAATTTTTATTTTTTCCGTAGAAATAGTTTTTTGCATTAATTATTTTTATTTACACTATAAATAAAACATCAATGTTTAAGTGATTATGACTCTCAAATGGCTAAAATACTTGAAATTGATCTTAGCAAATTTGCTCCTATATCTAATTCATATATATACTTTTAACACTGTGTTATTAATATGTCAGACAAAGAAAAAGATGTGGTTGCAGAAGCTAATAATAATTTTTCCTTAAAATTATACCCCCTATTAATAAAACCTAACGAAAATCTATTTTTTTCACCTTTTAGCATATTTACCGCACTTGCGATGGCTTATGCTGGTGCGAGAAGCATCACTGAAAGGCAGATGGCGGACGTGTTGAAATTCAATACAGATCAAGAAGTTTTGCACCCCCTTATTCAACAGTTAACGGATATTTTAATAAGTAAAGATGTTGAGATCAAAGTTGCTAATGCGTTATGGGTACAATTGGGATATAATCTTCTTAACAAATACATGTTTATTATCAATAGAAGTTATAACGGTTCGGTTTATAAATTAGATTTTAAGAAAGCCTCTGAAGCCTGTGCCAAAATAAACTCATGGGTTTCTGAACAGACTAGAGATAAAATCACGAATATAATTAATGAGGGCTTGCTACATGAAGACTTGAGATTAATTCTAATCAATGCGATTTATTTTAAATCTGAATGGGAATCAACTTTTAAGGAAGAAAACACTAAGGACGAAGACTTTACATTAATCTAAATATGGAAGATCAAAATGTAGATAAAAAATCTAATACCTCCGCTAATACATCAATAAAAGGGGAGAAAAAATTCAAGAAAAATAAATTAAATACGAAAATCCTGAATTATCTTTCAGATATATCTTCAAGATTAAAGAAAATAACAGATCGAGATGAAAAAGTCCAGATTTTAGTAAAATTTGATGAATATTTGAAGAAGTATGGAGATATTATCGAAAAGGAGTGTCCAGATAAATTGGTAAGTATTTTAAACTCTTTATAGTATTTATTTTTTGTTGATATAAAATGGGCAATTGATACCAATTTATTTACTACTATTAGATACGCAAGAAAATTAATAGAGGACGAAAAAATAATATTTTCTTCTCTACAATTTTAATATTAATTATTCTACTGATTTTTTTTCAATATAGAATAAGTTAAAAAAAAATTTAATATAGGGTTATATATCCATTTATTTTTATTTTAATTATAATGGGATCAAAAACAATAACGATTTCTGAAAAAGCATATAATGCACTTAAAAGAGAGAAATTAGAGCACGAGAGTTTTTCTGATGTAATAATTAGATTAACAAAGCGATTTGGAAAAATAATGGAATGTTTTGGGAAATGGGATATGTCTGATGAGGAGGAAGCTATGATTAAAAATGACCTTAGTGAAGTTTGGGCTTCTTGGTCAAAAGAACTACAGACAAAGGGGAAAAAATGAAATGAATTTTACTTAATATTTTTAAATATTTAGATCTATCAACTTTTTTTTAAGATCCTGAACTTTTTTGGGCTTAAGGTCATATATCCTCCACATGCATAGAAATCCGATAAAATAAAAGAACGCAGGAACGGCAAACATACCGACAAGAATTCCCCACTGTGCTAGATTTGACTGAGTAGTAGCCTCTGGGTTGAAGCGAGTAAGTGGGTGTATTATTCCGAAAGTTAAGGCTTGAATTACGATGGCAAGACGACCGAAGAATGTTCTAAATCCGTAATACACACCCTCGTCTCTTTTTCCTGTTTTTACCACGATTTCGTCAATGACATCCGAAAAACACGGATAAATTAGAGTCCATGTAGCACCCATCGAGATTCCAATTAATACCATATATATCATAATTCCGTAAAAACTTGTAAAAAACATCGCAATTATTAAAAATAGGGCGGTTCCACCAGTCCCACACATATACCCTATTCGGTTCCCGTATTTTCGAGCAACTTTTATCCATACGGGTGCAGAAGTCACACTTGCTAGAAGGAACACTAATAATAGAATGATTTCTTCCATTGGAGTAATTCCCGTTATGTATTGTGCCCAATAAGGAATCGAGGCGAGTAATAGAGCCATAACGGTCGTTTGTGCGAGATAAGCGAAAAGATACGCCATGAAATTTTTTTGTTTAATAGCGAATTTTAATATTTTGAGATAAGGCTCACGATCCTCTTTTTTTTCGAACCGAAAGGTACGCTCTATCATTTCTTTATCCTCGCGCATACCGGGTATCATGAGAAAGACAGTGATGATACATATTATTGTTATTATTAACGCTGTAATGAAATATGAACCTATATTTGTTCCTGGAGGTCCCGTTGTAATGATTAACAATGGTATTATCATCCCAATAGTTAATCCAACTAAGGAAAACAGAATTTGAAGTCCAGCTACCTTAGTCCGTTCTTTCTGCGAGCGGAATTTATCTGGGAAGATTGCTTGCCAACTAATTGTCATAAACGAAAATAATGTATCAAATAGACATAAAAATGCCAAAACCCACAAAAAGATGATAAGTTCGGTACTTGCCGGTGGTGTGAAGATAAAAACAAAAACTAAAGAACACGGAATTGCGGTAATTATAAACCATGTAAATCTCTTACCCCTAGTCTTCATAAATTGTATATTTCGATCCGAAATGTGACCAGCTATAGGATCGTTAACCATGTTCCAGATGCCATATATAACGACAGCGATCGTTATAAGTAAAATAGGTAAAAACACCTCAGTTTCGTAGAACTTGAAAACCCACATACTTAAAGCTGTCGCTATGAAGTCGTTGAAAAAACTACCAAGTGCGTAAGAAGTGTGTGTTTTTGTAGAAGATCCATACTCGATGATTTCATCTTCGCTTGTTTTACTCATTTTAATTTTCTCCAATTTAATAGCCAATTTTAGATAATACTAATTAGATGAAATTCAATTTAACTTTTTATCTAAATAATAAGATTTTGAATTTTTATTCTAAATAGAGGATCATCTTAATATAGAAATACATTTGAATATAATACAACATTCACAATAGTGAAATAATAGTAAATTAATAACTGATGGTGGTTGCAATTAGTCCCACGATTAACCTTGATAGAGAATTTTATCAAGCAGACACAACAAGACTTCAAACGAGAATAGAGGCTTTTCTGGAAATGATCAAATAATAATTCATTTACTTATCATAACACAATGAGAAACAAAAAGAGAAAGAATCCTTAATAAAAAAAAAAGATAGAAAAAAAATGAATGATTAAGCCTTATCCTCTTCGAATACTTCTATTCCGAGTAGTGTGGCTAAGTTTTTAAGATGATCCCTCCAATCGCCGTAAAATAGGGTTCTATGCCAAAGAGTCTGACCTCCGTAAACCGTTTTCTTATTAAAGTTCTTTAGGATTTTTTCCGTATCTGTTTTTACGGCCAATTTCGTCCTACAAGCCCTCTCTACGTCAAGAGTCTCAACATTTGCCACTGCCGTCCCTCCATGGATCAACATAACTTTCTTTAATAAATCTATCCTCGCTACGGTGACCTTTTCTTTGAGGGGTAGTATAACCTGCGGGGCAGCACTATAACGACTCTCACCATGGGAACGTATAATAAAGGGGCTCTCAGGGCCACTAGGTCCAAAAACTTTGTTGGAAAACATACAGTGGGCATAGATCATCCATCCTTTACTTAGATCTATCGATGGCTCATTAGTAAATCCGGGTACGCCCTCACCAGTCATTTCCTCTGCTAAATAATGCACCAATAATGTTGTCACGGCCGACTCTATATCTGCTTCACATGTAGCCAAAATCCCTTCATTAAGCAATTCGAAGAATGGTAGACATGGAAAGGCTTCTTGTCGATATTTATACGGCCCGTCTAAATCTGTAGCACCATAAAATTTAGCCATGAGCGAGTAAAGATCAGGGTTTTCTTTGAGTACCTTATCGTGATAATACCAGAATACCTATGTAGTAATTAAATCAGCTCCGACATCCTTCATGACTCTCTTCATGGCAATATATAATTTGGCAGATCTTATTAAATCCTCTTGCGTAGGTTCCACGACTTTTAAAGCTTTATTTCTCCACTTCTCAACTATAGGTTCAGCTTCCTCACTTGTAACTTTAGAGAGATATTCTATAACGAATTTATCATCGCCCATTTTTACTATTTCCGTCCCAAATAATTGCTTCATCCGAGAGACTATTTTTTGATAGGGTCTAAAATTGTAACAAAGATCCACTTTTTCATTCATAATGATTAAGATTTTAGCTTCTCTGACCCTTTCTATTACCTTGAAGAGTTTTACTGCTTTTATTACATCCTCAAAGTTCGAAGACGATACTCCGACAACTGGGTATCCCTCTTCTTTCAATTTGGGATACATAGATAAGAACAATTCTCCGGAATAAAGATCTTCAACCAGTAACAGGGGTTTTCCAGTCTTAGCTATAGTTGGAGTTATTGGCATGTTCGAAGGTGTCTTTCCTCCTATAAAATAAATTAAGAACCCATTAAACTCCTGTGCTCCTTCTAGAAAACTCTCAGTTTCCTTTTGATTGTGAAGAATTGCTGGAACAAAATCTATATAAGGCAAGCTATTTTTAAGCATCCTCGTTAACTCCTCTATTCTCGCCTCAAAATCATAGCTATCGTGAGGCCAGCGAGGATGACCTGTATCAGGCATTGGATAAACCAACCCAAGTTTAACAGTCATTACAAAATCACTCTACTTATATTATAAAATGATGTATATGTTGTATATTGATAGAATGTTACTTATATAACTTTCTATTTATAATGCTTTCTACATACATCTTTTTTATTCTTACTTATACTTAATTTTTTTTTAAGAAATAATTAACAAATAAATTAAAGCTTCAATAACTTTAAAGAATAACGGATCAATAAGAGTGGCTGACAATCAAGAAGATAAAATAATTGAAACAACCAAAAAAGATTTAAATTTCATACTTAATGAAATTTAATGTTCGTTAATACATTATTATAAGTTTCAGTTTAATTTATAGAAAAATTAAAGGCGAGATGATAAGAATGGAAATATCTTATCAATATTTTAAGAGAGAGTTTGAAAAAGATATATCTTTTAATAGATCAACAACTTTAACAATTATTAACTTGTTAAATTTAAGTAGATTCATACGTTTATGTAAATTCAAAAATTAATGAACTTGAGATTTAGATATGTCCGTTTTAGAAAAATTTGCTGAAGCCGTTCCACTCCAGAATCCTTGGATTGAGAGTTGGAAAAAAGAAGGAAAAATTGTTTTAGGATATTTTTGCTCATATATTCCAGATGAGATCATTTATGCCGCCGATATTCTGCCGATCAGAATAAGAGCGAGCGGTTGCACTGATACACCAATGGGCGATGCGTATTTGACCGATACTGCCTGTAGTTTCACGCGCTGCTGTCTTGAGATGGCAAATAGAAAGCAATACAACTTTCTTGATGGCATAATTTCTTGTAATAGTTGCGATCAGATTCGTCGCCTCTACGACAACATAAGATTTAAGGCTCCATTTCCCTTTCATCATTTTCTAAGCGTTCCCGGTAATATTAATGAAATAACCACCAATTGGTTCAAACATGAGCTTTCTAAGTTTAAGATAATCTTAGAGGAAAAATTTGGAGCTAATATCACTGATGATAAGCTTAGAACAGCGATTAAAGTGTATAATAAGTCCCGAACTCTTTTAAAAGAACTATATATGCTCCGAAAATCTGATACTCCGCCCATTAATGGTACAGATATGATGCATATAATGTTAACAAGTGTTTCAATTCCAAAAGAACGATTTAATGAACTACTGAGCCAGCAACTCCAAGAATTTGATGGAAAAGAAGGTATTTCTAATTATAGGGGTAGAATAATGTTAGTTGGAAGCATGCTTGACGACCCTGACTATATAAAGATTATTGAAGATCTTGGTGGATTGGTGGTTACAGACTCTCATTGCCTTGGAACAAGAAATTTCTGGAATACTGTTGATGAAACGAAGGATCCCCTGGATGCCCTCGCCGATTACTACATGTCAAGAGTTTCATGTCCACGTATGGCTGGTCAACAATCCGAGAGGGTTGATCATATAGTGGATTTAATTAAAAAATTCAATGTTGATGGAGTAATCCTTGAACGAATTAAATTCTGTGCCCTGTGGTGGGCTGAAATTTTCATTATTCGTAAAAAGTTAAAAGAAGTAGGCGTGCCATTTCTAGATTTAGAAAAGGAGTACATATTAAGCGGTGTTGGAGCAATGAAAACTCGAGTTCAAGCCTTTTTAGAAATTTTGGATGCGAGGTGAAAGAAATGGATAATGAAACTTTTCAAAAATACAAAAAACTGGCTAGAGGAAGTTGGGGTAAGGAATTTTTGTTATTAAAAGGCATGTATAGTGGAATGCTTAATATAATGAAAGAAGAAGAAGAATTTATTCCACCCATGGAAGCAATGTTAAATATATTTCTTGATATTGGTAAGGCGCGAAAGGAAGGAAGATCTATTATTATGTATCCATTCAATTATGGGCCTGAACTATTCCATGTCATGAATTTACAACCTCTCATGCAAGAGATTTTTAGCGTGGGCTTAGCTCCTTTCCATATGAACGAACCTTACCTCGATTTCAGTAATAAAATAGGATATGGGGATAATCCAACTATTTGTAACGCAAGTAGACCATTAATCGGTGCATACCTGCAGGGTGCGGCACCTGTTCCAGATCTTCTCTTCTTTCTATCGACCCCATGTAATTCACTTTCAATGAATTATCAGGTTTTCGAAAGTTTAACTGGAGTTCCAACATATAATATAGATATCCCATATTGGTCCTGTGAGCAAGATAGTGAGTTTTATGATGAAACAATTATGGAATACATTATAAATCAATTAAAGAGCTTCATATCTTGGCTAGAAAAAGAAACGAATCAAAAATTTAATATTGAAAAATTTCAACAATCGATGCTCCGGCTTAATCAGGCACGACAATATATCATGGAGTTTAATGAACTTCTTAAAACAGTACCTTGCCCTGCAGCCAGTATGACAGGATTTTGGAATTGGTTTTTTATGGCAACTATCGGTGGTACATCTCAAGCTGTCGAAGTAACTAAATATATACGAGATACTGCTGCAGAAAATGTTAAAGAAGGGATAGGGGGCATAGAAGACGAAAAAATCCGAATTGCCTGGCCTTACACCCATGTGTTTTTTGATCGCGAGCTACTCACTTGGTTGGAAGAGACTTATAATGCTGTTACTATAATGGACATATTAGGCTATTACCGCGTTAGACCCCAAGACACATCAACACTAGAGAAATGTTATGAAAGTTTAGCTTTGGGTACAACAGATTATTCAATGATAGGCTCGTGCAGAGGACCTGCTGAATATTATATAGAATACGTTATAAACTATATTAAGGATTATAAAATTGATTGCGTTATTTATCCAATGCAATACGCTTGTAAGCACGCTTATGCAATGGCAAGAATTACTTCAGAAGTAGTGCGTGAAGAAACGGGCATCCCATCTCTGATTTTTGGTTGCGATCCTTACGATTCTAGAGAGGTCCCCTCAGAAGCAATTAGGGGGAAAATCTCAGATTTTCTCACTCAAATAGTATTGTAGAGGAGGTTTAAAGTATATGATTGTAGCAGGCTGCGATGTTGGTTCTTTAACCGGTAAAGCTGTAATATTAAAAGATGGTTCAATCCTATCTTACGGGATCGTCCCGACTACACCAAAACCCGAAAAAACTGCTCGGAACGCGATGGATGATGCCCTTAAGAAAGGCAATTTAACTCTTGAGGATATAGAGTATATCGTCGGGACAGGATATGGCAGAGTAAAGATTCCATTCGCCAATAGTGAAATATCTGAACTTACTTGTCACGGTAAGGGTGCCCATTCTTTTATTCCATCAATAAGAACGATTATTGATGTAGGAGGGCAGGATTGCAAAGTGATAAAGGTGAATAAAGATGGTAAAATTCTTGATTTCGCTATGAACGACAAATGTGCCGCTGGAACTGGGAGATTTTTAGAAGTCATGGCTAAAACTCTTGAATTGAAGCTCGATGATTTAGGGCCTATTTCTCTTAAATCGAATAATCAAGCAAAAATAACCGCTCAATGCAGTGTTTTTGCCGAAACAGAGGTTGTTAGTCTTATGGCCGATGGAGCTGAAGTAGCTGACATTATTGCTGGCATACACGACACAATTGCATCAAGAATCATGACTCTTGTTTATAGAGTAGGGCTTGAAGAAGATATAACTATTTCTGGTGGAGTCGCAAAAAATATTGGAGTAGTTGAATTTCTAGAGAAAAAAATGGGATTAAAGACGGTAAAATTGCCAGTTGATCCTCAGATTATTGGAGCAATAGGGGCTGCTCTTATAGCGAAAAATGAATTGGAATCTAAGTAAAAAATTCTAATTTTATTTGGAAAGAGAATATATTTTAAGTGGAACTGGAGCTATGAAAACTCGAGTTCAAACTTTTATGGAAATTTTAGAAAAAAGGTGAATAGAATGGAAGGAATAGATAAAGAATTATTTGACAAATATAGAAAATTAGGTAGAGGTAGTTGGGGAAAAGATCTCGCTATATGGAAGACAATGTACACAGGTTTTCTTACTATGGCGAAGAGTGAAGGATTTAATCCATTTTTTGAGATGTTTCTTAATAATTTTCTGGATATTCCGAAATCACGAAAGGAAGGAATTCCTGTAATTATGCATCCTTTTAATTATGGACCTGAATTATTTTTTGCTATGAATATAACACCATTGATGCAAGAAATAATTAGTGTTGGATTATCCTTCGTTCATTTGAACGAACCTTATATCGATTTCATAAATAAAGTAGGATATGGAGATAATCCAACCCTTTGTAATGCTCAGAGACCTTTTATTGCATTGACTATGCAAGGAGCAGCACCTATTCCTGACCTTCTTCTCTATCTCTCAACTCCTTGCAACTCTCTTTCAGCATCTTACCAAGTTTTTTAATCTTTAACAGAAATTCCATCTTTTAATATAGATGTCCCATATTGGGCGTATAGCCAAGAAAATGAGTTTTACGATGAGAAAACAATTGATTATATGATTAATCAATTTAAAAGTCTAATAACCTGGTTGGAAAAAAAAACAAAACAGAAGTTTGAGGTGGAAAAATTTCAACAAACAATGGATAGGCTTAATAAGGCACGTGAATATGTCTTGGAATTCAATGAACTTCTCAAAGCCATCCCTTGTCCTGTACCAAGTATAACTGGTTTTTTTGGAAATTTTCTTACCATGGTGACTCGGGGTGGATCTCCTGATGCAGTTAAAACTACAAAATATTTTCGCGATATAGCAGCTGAAAATGTAAAAAATGGAATAGGTGGAGTACCTGACGAAAAGATCAGAATTGCTTGGCCCTATACTCATGTATTTTTTGATCAAGAACTACTTCCATGGATGGAACAAATTTATAATGCTGTTGTTATAATGGACCTTTTAGGTCATTATAAAGTACTTCCCCATGATACATCCACAATTGAGAATTGTTATAAAAGTTTGGCTATGGGAACGCTAGATGCTTCTATGGTTGGAAAATGTAGAGGTCCCATTGAATATTATCTAAAATATCTCGTAAATTTTGTTAAAGATTATAAGATAGATGCCATGATCATGCCAATGCATATGGCATGTAAGCATGTTTACTCAATGGGATTGGTAGCATCTGAAGCGATAAAAGAGGAAACGGGAGTGCCAACCTTGATATTTGGATGTGATTCATATGATTCAAGGGAAGTGACTTCAGAAGCAATCAGAGGGCAAATTTCAGATTTTCTAACTCAAGTTGTTCAATAATAATTTTTTTCTTAAAAATTTTTCATTTTAGTAAATATTTGGAGATATAGAAAGTACAGATATATTTTTAAGTGGAATTAGCATAATTATTTATTAAAACTCCAAATATTAAAGAGTCCAATGATTTCTAAAGTATGAAAAATATTTGGATTCATACATAATTTAAATAAGAGATTTGTATATGACTGTTATGGAAAAACTCTCTCAAGCAATCCCGCTTGCAAATCCTTGGATTGATAGCTGGAAAAATGAGGGAAAAAATGTTTTAGGGTATTTTTGTACATATATCCCTGAAAAAATTATCTATGCTGCTGATATTTTACCTGTTAGAGTGAGAGCTAGAACTTGTTCTGCAGGTGATACTCCAATGGGCGATGCATATATGACTCCAACAGCGTGTAGTTTTACCAGATGTTGTTTAGAACTAGCAAATAAAAATCAATATGATTTTCTTGATGGTATAGTTTCGTGTAATAGCTGCGATCAAATTCGACGTCTTTATGACAATATAAGATTCAAAGCACCATTTCCTTATCATTATATAATCGGAGTTCCTGGCTGTGTGAGTGATACTACGCATGAATGGTTCAACCACGAATTATCCAAATTTAAGGAAAGCTTAGAAAAGAATTTTAAGGTTAGTATTTCCGATGAGAAGCTCAAAAAAGCGATTCGAGTTTACAATAAATCTCGAGAATTGCTTAAAGAAATATACGATCTCAGAAAGCGCGATAATCCACCTATTACTGGAACCGACATGTTAAATATTATATCCGCAGGAATATCTATGCCTAGAGATCAATTTAATAACCTTTTAACCCAACAACTTAAGGAACTTAAGGAAAAAGACGGTATTTCTGACTATAGAGCTAGGATAATGATAGTCGGAAGCATGCTCGATGATCCTGAATATATAAAAATCATAGAAGATCTAGGGGGATTAGTTGTGACAGACTCACAATGTCTTGGAACAAGATATTTTTGGGATTTAATTGATAAAAATAAAGATCCTCTTGATGCGATTGGAGAACATTATCTATCAAAAATCTCATGTCCACGTATGACCGGTAAATATCCCGAAAGAGAAGGTTTCATGATGAAACTCATTAAAGAATTTAATGTTGATGGAGTAATTTTTCAAAGGATAAAATTCTGTATTCTTTGGTGTGCTGAAATTTTTCTGCTCCGTAATAAATTAAAGGAAGAAGGTATACCATTTCTTGAATTAGAAAGAGAATATGTGTTGAGCGGTGCAGGGGCAATGAAAACTCGAGTACAAACTTTTATAGAAATATTAGAAGGGAGGAAATAATAAAAGCGAGGTGAAAAGATTGGACGAAGAAACTTTTAAGAAATATAAAAAGCTTGGAAGAGGAAGCTGGGGAAAGGATTTATCCCTTTGGAAAATAATGTATAATGCCTTTGTTAATCTATTTAAAGAAGAAGAATTTTCTCCATTTATAGAGATGTTCCTTAACATATTTCTGAGAGTACCAAATGCTCGAAAGGAAGGAAAACCCATTATAATGCATTCTTTTAACTATGAACCTGCGCTATTTTTTGCTATGAACTTAACTCCCCTTATGCAAGAAACTTTTAGTGTTACATTGTCCCCTCTCCACATTATTGAACCATATATCGACATTACTAACGAAATAGGTTATGGTGACACTCCAACATTATGTAATGCTCAAAGACCTATAGTTGGCGCTTATATGCGGGGGGTTGCACCTATTCCAGACCTTATGTTTTTTACATCAACACCTTGTAACGCTATAGCGATGAGTTATCAAGTTTTTCAGCAATTAATTGATATACCATCTTTTAGCATGGATATCCCATATTGGGCGTATGACCAAGAAAATGAGTTTTACGACGAAAAAATGATGGATTATATGGTTAAACAAACAAAAGACCTAATTTCTTGGTTAGAAAAAGAAACAAACCAAAAGCTTGATTTGGAAAAATTTCAGCAGACAATGAAATTGGTAAATGAGGCACGAGAATATGTACTGGAATTTAACGAACTTCTAAAAAGTGTGCCCTGTCCCATGCCAAGTATAGCTGGTTTTGCAAATTTCGCTACTATGGCGACTCACAGTGGAACTCCTGAAGCAGTTAAAGCTACTAAATGGATTCGAGATGAAGCAGCAGAAAATGTTAAGAATGGGATAGCAGGAGTACCTGATGAGAAAATCAGAATTGCATGGCCTTATACTCACGTATTTTTTGACCAAGAGCTCTTGCCATGGATAGAAGAGACCTTTCAAGCAGTTGTAATTTTGGACATAATGGGATATTATCCAGTTTTACCTCATGATGTATCAACAATCGAAAAATGCTATGAAAGTCTAGCCAAGGGAGTTTTAGATTTTTCTATGGTTGGCACGTGTAGAGGTCCTGCCGAGTATTATATAGAATTTGTCTTAAATTATGTTAAGGATTATAAAATTGATGCTGTAATAATTCCAATGCAATTCGCATGTAAACACGCTTATGCCATTACCAGTATTGCTGCTGAAGCAGTTCGAGAACAATTAGGAATTCCTACTCTAATTTTTGGTTGTGATCCATATGATTCGAGAGAAGTCACATCGGAAACAATAAGAGCGAGAATTTCAGAGTTTTTAACTCAAGTTGTGTTATAAATATCTGATAAAAAAAATCTTAACAATTTTGAATATGGCTTTGTAGTATATTTTCCTCATAAAATTTTTTTTTATATTTTTCAATATTAATCTTATATCGTTGGATTAGATTTTCAAATCCTTTAAGGTCAATTCAATGAAGTTTTCTCTATTCTTTATATACGGATAGAATTGAAGTATAATATCATTTTTTGTGATTTCAAACACTGATGTGAAATGCGTACCTCCATAAACATCTCCTAATGGAGAATCTGTAATTTTAGACATGGGAACAAACACATTATCATCCGATAAAATCTCAAGTGCTCCTTCGGATGATTTCTTCACATGCGGAAGAAGATCAATTCCTCTTCTATAACGCACTACAGAATGATAATTGCTCTCATTATTTGTGTTAATATCTTTTAAACCATTTGAAATATAGTCAAAAAAATTAATAACATTTATACCAAATATTATCAAATAATAGTTGGTAAATCGATAGTTAAGGGGACTCATATATTTTAAATAAAAATAAAATAATTTGATATAGTAATGAGTGACTCTAAAAACCGAGGTTAGGAAGTGAAGACTCTAAAAACAGCAAGGATTCATTCCCTAAAACTTACCAGAAGAAAATACGAGAATATTGCTAATGCAATCGCTTGTTTTAAAGAATCGGTTAATTTTTTAATTGACAAATGCGTAGAGAATCCTCTTTTTAAGAAAGTTTCTAAGAAAGGAAATACCTATTACGACTATTCTTCTTATCCAAAAATCAGGAAAAGTTTCTATTTCGAGTGGAAATCATTCTTCCCTCATTTGCACACTCATTATTGTCATTCTTCTGCCCGAATTACTAAGGATATATTAAAATCGTGGAACTCGTGGTGTTATAAGAAAAAGAAACGACTTATAAATCCACTCTATAAAAAAGATTCCATGAAATTAGAGGAATGCTTATGTTATCTTGACGGAAATTATGTTGTATTAGTTATCGAGCCGAGAAGTAAACTTTATATCCCGTTTCAACCTAACAAACATTATAACGCTCTTAAAACAGAGAATCATGGAGAAATTACCATAAAGTTGAATCCTAATAGGACTGTAGATATTTTTATTCCGTTCATTAGAGAAGTGAAAGTGAAGGAATTGAACTCATTGACGAGCATTGATATTAACGAGAGAAGCGTAGACCTTATAACGATATTTCCAGCAAACGCAGAAATTACTCGTATAGATACTTCCAAGATTTCGACCACTCATTATACTTATTCGTTAAAGCGGAGAACTATCGCTAAAAATATTGATAATGGAGGGAAATACCAACCCCTAGCGAAAAAGAGATTATTAAATAAGTATGGGAGAAAAGAAAGAAACAAAAATAAGTACGATCTCCATAATATTGCAAATAAAATAAACGAACTCATAAATGAAAACGATTCGCTCGTGGTCATGGAAGATTTAACTGATATTCGGCAGTCTAATTCTCGACAAAAGAATTTAAAGAAATGGCAACAGAAAAAGTCTAAAAATATGAGAAGAAGATTAAATCGCTGGAATTTTAAGCAGTTTCAGCACTATCTTGATTATAAAGCTACCTCAACGGGGCATCTCGTTGAGTATGAAAATCCAAGAAATACCTCTAAGAAATGCTTGAAATGCGGAAAGCTTACAAGTTGTAACACACAGACCTTTGTCTGTAAACATTGCGGGTTCACCATTAACCGCCAAATTCAAGCTCCAATTAACATTGCAGAAAAATATCTAACCAAGAGGTTAAAGAAAACAAATAAAAATAAAAATGTAGCGAGTCCCGTTCCCGCTGAAAGGCAATTGATGAAAACGATGTTGGGAGAACTCCGTGAGTTCAAGGAACGCATTGTTCGAGATGCAAGTCAAAGTAATGAAATATATCACTCTCTATCACTTTTATCAACTTGACAGAACGGTTCCACTTGCTTGAATAATCGGAAAGTTAAGATTTTTACCCATAAAAGATGAACTCTTTATAATTATAGATTAAAAAATGAATAAATTAAAAAAAAAGTTTTTAATAATAAAAAAGATCTCCTTATAAAAAATGGACGTAGAATCATGAATTTAAAAAAAAAGGAGGTTATTAATGAATGAATAAAATGCATAATGTGTATAATACGAATAAAAATATTGTAAAAATTCTCTTTATTTCAGGGACATTAATGGGAGTATTAGCATTGTTAGAAACTACTCTTAATATAGTTGTTATTCCGGGCATTGATGACGCAGCATTTTTTCTCTCAATAAGTGTAGTGCTTGTAGGAATTGCAGGACTATTAAGAGAATTCGATAAAAATTGAGATTTTTAATTTTATTATTTTTTTTTAATAATTTAAAACACCATTCAATTAAAATCAATTAATATTTTTATCTTATTATTGTTTTTGAACGGGGGTTTTTTCTTTCATAGTAAATTTTTAAATTTACAATTTTATACAAAACTTACTCAAGAAATTTATTTATGTATAAGGTATATTATGTTTTTAGTTGAGACTTTAAAAAAAAAAAAAAAGATTTAAAAGGAAGATTTAGACTAAATTATTTGCTTAACTATCTCTGAAAGATCGAGAGCTTGAATCTCGTTATTTTTGATATTGGCTTTAAATTGGTTTAGGCAGAAAGGACAGCAAGAAACTATTGCTTCAGCTGTAGTTTCTTTTGCTTCTTCTATACGTTCATTTGCGGCAAAAGCGGATAAATCTTTAAATGCTGATCTTACACCACCTCCCGAACCACAGCACCACGCATTATGTCTATTTCGATTCATTTCTAAGAGTTCAAGACCGGGAATTTTTTGCAATACTTCTCTTGGTGGTTTATATATACCCATGTGGCGGCCTATATGGCAGGGATCATGATATGTGATTTTCATGTTAAATTCTTTAGAAAAATTCAACTCTCCATTCTTTAATTTCTCCAATAAAAACTCGGGGAGATGTTTAACTTCAATTCCGTGATTAAGACCAAATTTATTTGGATAAGTGTCTATCCAGGTTCTATAACATCCTGCGCACGATGTTATAATCTTTTCTATTCCAGCATCTTTAAAGTTATTTACATTTGTTTCCGCTAATTGTTTTGCTTTTTCCATTTGACCGGTCATGTAAACGGGAGATCCACAACAGCTTTCATTGGGATGAATTCTGAAATCAACATGTAAGGAATTGAGTATTTCAGCAGTTGCAATCGCAACTCCTTGTTCTCTATAACTAGATGTACAACCGACAAAATATGACGTTTTAGCATCGGGTGTTTGTTTAATATGAGATGGCAACCAATTTAATCGATCTCCGTGTTTTTCCATATATGGATTGTTTTCAACCATGGTATGTTCGGTATACAGTTTTTGTTCTGGCATTGGACCATAACCTTGTTTGACCGCTTCTTCTCTCATTGCCATTAACCATTCTCCCGCGTAAGTATGAATTTCAGGGACTTGGCATTGCTGTAGGCATGCCATGCATACAGAACATTGATAAAATATATTCGCTAAATGCTCAGTCCAATTGAGCTTACCTGATGTAACTCCCCAAGTTAATAAGTTTTTGCCTCCAAGATAATATGATTCAAACTTCCTAAATTCTCCTGATGGACAAACCGCTGCCCAATCAGCATCTTGATAAACAGTTCTACAAGTACCACATTTCCCACATTGGTATATAATATCTTTGTAATGTTCTATATCCTGGTGTCTATCAATCTTATGAATCTCTTGCTTCATATCAACATGGGTGACACCCATTCGTTTAACATATCTAACTCGTTTAGCCATATTACTCGCCCCAGCCATGTCCTGGATTCATTATTTTATTAGGATCTAAGAGGTTCTTGATTTTTTTAATTAATTCCTTTGTCGCTGGAAATATTTTTTCTTCGTATACTTCATGAGCCCATTTTGGGGCTTTATACATTACCACACCATCTTGGGAAGAGACTCCGTCATGAATTTCTTTTAGAACTTTTCGAGCTGATTCGATTTCCTTAGGATCATTTTTGTTAAAATTAATATTGAAGCGTGAAACGCAATAATGACCTCCAAATAAAAGTCTGGAATAAAATTGAGAAGTGTGTCCATGTTTAAGAGCCGTTTCTTTGGCTAATTTGTAATATTTTACAATGTCTCGAATTGAACAATAGCTCCCAATCCATTCACCCCCTCCTCCTCTAGAGAAATTCCAAGCGCCCCAGGCCTGTACAGGCAGTGTAACTTCAGGTCCAAGACCCTCTGGAGGTTCCATGAGACCACCTTCTTTGTATATTGTCTCAATAGCTTCACATTGAGCCTCAAATTGTTTTTCGGTGTAAGCTTGCGTGGTGACACCTGAGATAAAAACTGGTATATTATCTTTCAATGGATCTAATGGAATTTTTTTTTCATAAGCACCCAAACCGGCTTGAATCCAACCATAACTGAATACAAATATATCAATTATTCCTAATCCTGCTTTTGAAAGCTTTAACAATACTGGAATACCTGTATCGAATGACTTTCCAATTAGAATAAAATTTTTTCGGAAGGGTAATTTCGGCCATAATTTTATGGCAGCTTTAGTCACGATTCCGGTAGATCCCTCCCAACCAATAAATAATCCTGCTAAATCCGGTAATGGTTGTCTTCCATACCAACAATCAGATAAATTACACGATCCCACCCTTACTAATTCGCCTGAACCTAATACTACCTCTAATCCATTAATAAATTCAGCACCTACACCACCAAGCATCCCTAAATCGAACATTCCATAACACAAACAAGACGCCACAACACCAGTTCCAGGAGGGGAAAAAGTAATACCTGCCATAAGATTTGGATGATATTTTCCGAGATATCCTATTAAATCTGCCCAAGTTGCTCCTCCTTCTATTAATACGTACATATCATCTTCATTTACTTCTATTATGCGATTTAAGCGTCTTAAATCAACAACAATTCCTCCTTTTAAGGGCGTTGCAGTCGAACCAAAATTAATACCAGATACCCAAGGGACAACGGGTATTTTATATTTATTTGCTAATTTAACAATTTCTTGTACCTCTTCTGCCGTTTTTGGCATAATTACGATATCGCATTTACCTTCGGGTTCTGCCGTAACAAAATCATAGTGGTATAAGTATGTTTCTTCAGGTTGGTCCGATACAAACTGTTGTCCAACAATATTTTCTAATTCAGATACAATTTCATTATTATTCATTTTAAAACCACCCTTAATTAAAAGTATAAGTTAGTTATATATATAAAAATTTTCATAAGTTTACAATTGATAGAACAATTTTGAATTCTTTATCCATTAATTTTAATGTTATATAGAAAGGATTTTTTTGAAAAGCCTTTTGAATAATTTACTTGAATATATGTCCAACTTCTAATTAGAATTTAAATGAAAAATTCTAAAAAATCATCAATAACTTCGACAGTCTGATCTACTATTCCTGACTTTGGAAAGACTCTGCTAAGTAGATGCGTTTCTACTTCCATTACATCAAAGCCAATTAATTCGCATCTTTTTAAATCCATATAATTTTTTATTTTTTTACCCGCATTTAAAATTACGGATTTATCTATACCAATTGCGTTTCTAAATCGAGCAGCAATAATTTCCTTTAAACCTCCAACATCTACATCAAATGAAATGTAGATATACGGTGTCTCGATTTGTTCTAGAGCAGAATTTAACTTATTAACCATACGAACTCCCTCATCTTTTAGAATAAATTTCACACCTTTCTTTTCAATGGAATCGTAAAAATTAATGAATTCTAAAATTCTCGGGTCTTTAATTGATCGAAATTCCTCGTCTGGATAATCTTGATTCCCGAATATTATTAAATTTTCTGGTAAAATAGTTTTATCTTTTATTAAGTAATGTAAAAACGAGGCACATGTATACGAATCCTTAATATTAAGATCTTTATCAGCTAACGACGCGAGTTCTGGAACTAATGGATTAACTTGATCTGGGTGCTCTTTCATATATTTTGCTATATTAACAGATATACTCGCTGGAAGTCCGTCGAAATGTGCGTCAAAAACCACAACAAGCATATTCTCAGCTCCAAATTTATTGGATAACGCGCTTAAAACTCCTCCTGTTAAAGAATGATCTACTCCAATCATTAAAGGAATATCCGGAAATACTTTATCGTTAATAAAATTCCTTAATGTGTCTGAATATTCCTTTACTTTTCCATTACTAGTGAATTTTTGAAACTCTGATTGATTCACGAATGGATAGTCTTCAATGTCAGGTTTAGGAGAGACCCAAGATTCTACTGAAAATTTACCTATCTTAAGATACTTTTCTTTTGATAAAATCCGAGAATATAAAAGTAGTCCTTCGTATGGATCCAAAAAATTTGGTTCTGTAATTAAATTCTGAGCTAAGCGACTTAGATAGGCATGTTTGGTCTGGATACTAAGTGGAAAATCAGTTGCATCTAATGCAGCTCCAAAAACTTTTATCTTTTTTTCCATTTTTTGCGCATTTGACGGCAAAGAGCTTAATCTGAATAATATTTAAAAGGTTTTATTATTTATTGTTCGAAAAACATTTAAAGTGAAAAAATATGATGTGCTATCATTACACTAAACTAATTGGACAGCGTTATTTATAACTATATTAATATCTTTGATTTTCCACGATTGAATAAATTTAATATACAATTTTAATATTTTTTCACATTTTTAATAATTTTCAGGAAATTTTCATTTAAAAAAATTTAAATGAAAAATCCAGTAATAAATTAATATAATAAATAATAAATTATGATGATGTTATGAGCGATGATGACGTAGGATTTGCGTTTAAGATTACAATTATAGGAGATGGAGCTATAGGTAAAACAACCTTAATCAAGAAATTCACTTCGGGAGAATTTCAAAAAGAATATATTATGACGCTCGGTGCTCAGTTCACAACTTTTGATGATATAGTCGATGGAGTTAAATGTCGCTTGCATTTTTGGGACATTGCTGGTCAAGAAGCTTTCGAAAAGCTTCGTCCCAGATTTTATAAAGGATCTAGGGGTGCTATTATTGTATTTTCTCACGCCCCTGGTGAAGAAGAAAGTTTTGATCATATTTCACATTGGCTCAACGATATCAAAAAATATTGTGATGTAATCCCAATAATTTTATTTGGAAACAAAATAGATTTAATCGACGAGGCCGAACTATCAAAGAATAAAGATAAGCCAACTTCAGATTCTAACCTTGAAAAACTGGCTAAAGAACATCAATTTCTTGGGTATTATAAAACGAGTGCTTTAACCGGACATAATGTAACAGAAGCGTTTCAAACTTTAATTAGTAAGTTATACAATATTTATAAGCAATTTGCTTAGACATCAAATTTAAATGATGTAAATTTATTTTACATCAATTTTTTTTCCTAAAGGTATTTGATGAAGTAAGACTATTAAATTCAAAAAATCCAATCAATTATTCTCCTTAGACAATTTATTATTATTAATGATTTTGAATTTAGATATTCTTCTTTAGTGTATTCTTCAATCGTCGCCAATTCCTTGACCTGGATTCATTATATTGTTAGGATCAAGGACTCGTTTAATTTTGTTAATTAATTCAGTCGTCGCAGGAAGAGTTTTGTCCTTGTAAGTTTGGACGGCCCATTTTGGAGGTTTATACATTACTACACCGTCTAATTGCTGAACTTCGTCGTGAATTTCTTTTAAAAGTCTCCGAGCATTATTAATTTCTTCAGGATCGTTTTTGTTAAAGTTAACATTCGTACGAGCAACGCAATAATGACCACCAAACATAATTCTGCTATAGAATTGTGGGGTTTTTCCATATTTAAGACATAAAGCTCTCGTTAAATTATAATATTTTGCTATATCTCGAGTTGAACAATAGCTTCCAATCCATTGGCCACCACCTCCTCTAGAGAAATTCCAACATCCCCAAGCTTGAATTGGAGGACTCTGCAAAACCTTTACACCTTCTTCTGCTGAAAATACTTCTAGACCTCCTTTTTTACAAATATCTCTAATTGCTTCACATTGAGCTTCATGTTGCTTTTCAGTATACGCTTGAGTTGTTATTAATGAAACAAAATCTGGCATATTTTCTGCTATAGCATCTTTTACCGCACTTTTTTCATTTAACTCTTGCCAAGATTGGACCCATCCCGGATTTACTATTACTATATCACATATTCCAAGACCCGTTTTTGAAAGTTTGAGTAATATAGGGATACCATTATCCATTTTCATTGTAATGCCAGTAAAATCTTCCCTGTATGGTAATTTTGGCCATAGTTTTATAGCTGCTTTAGTTACAATGCCGGTTGTACCTTCCCAACCTATAAACAATCCTGATAAATCCGGTAAAGGTTGGCGGCCATACCAATAATTTGAAAGACTACATGATCCTGCCCGCACTAATTCTCCAGACCCAAGGACGACTT
>JAUWBH010000016.1 GCA_030605085.1 Promethearchaeota archaeon
GTTCTTATAGACCCTCCTCCATCAGAACCTAATGCTAAGGGACTTAATCCAGCGGCAACAGCAGCTCCGGCTCCGCCACTCGATCCACCACAAGTTCTTTCAAGATTCCATGGATTTTTTGATTCCCCAAATACAAAATTATCTGTTACAGATTTATGCCCATCTTCAGGAGCATTTGTTTTTCCAAGAAGAACGATTCCAGCATCTTTTAATTTTTTAACAGTTAGATTATCTTCTTCTGGTATATAATTTTCATAAACTTTACTTCCAAAGGTGGTTCTGACTCCTTTTGTTTCCATAAGATCCTTAATAGAAGTAGGGATTCCATGTAATTTTCCTAATTTTTCACCCTTCTTAACCATTTCATCTGCTTTTTTTGCCATCTCCCTTGCTAATTCGAATGTGGTTGTACAATACGCGTTAATTAACGGATTTATTTTTTCAATTCTTTCGATGATTGTTTCTGTAATCTCTAGCGAAGTTAATTCTTGTGTTTTTATTTTCTCGGCCATATCGCAAGCAGACATAAAGCAAATATCTTCTTTATTCATTTATTCCACTTATTTTAAACTAATTTTATTAGAATAAATTGTGTTGAATTAGTTGAATTAGAAAACAAATTAAATTTATTAAAAATTCACTTTTAATTCTAATTTTGAGATTTTCCGTAAAATAAAAATATTTATTTTTCTTTTTATTATAAAAAATAAGATTTTGTAGAAAAAACAATAATTTGAAGAAAAAAAAATTGAAACAAAAGAAAATAGTTTTCCTCTGCTTTCTCTTAATCAACATTGCTTTAATACTCATATTTATTAGCTCTAGCGTAAAAGCTCAAGCAAAATATGAACTTGAGATTAGCGAAGACGATAGGTACACATGGGAAGTGACTGAAGTAAATTATTATAATTTCGAAAAGACTTTTGGGTTTGAACCATCTTTTGAGAAAGGAGATCAGATGACTATCGAGATAACGGATATAGATAAAATTACTGATGGTTGGTCGCTAACATTAGAAATTTGGGATTATAAAAGTGATAAGGAAAAAGAGGGAGTGAGGGACTACAGTACAATTTACGAAGATCCTAAGGATTACGAAGATAATATATTCGTACCAACTCCAGTTGACGAGTATTTTGAGGAGGCTGAGGAAGATTTACCTTCTGAATATATAGTAGAAGTAGGATTATCAGAAACAGGAACAGAAGAAGCAAAAGTGACTAGGAGAGAATCAGATTATACAGTGGTAAAGGAATACAATTTTAGAGGGATTGTCGTTGTAGAAGAATGGACGGATGCTGATGATATAGTATTAGCCAGAGTAGAGGCTACATTTCGATATATTCCAATGGTAGGATGGGAATATATTATCGGAGTTGTTGTGTTTGCCACAATAGGAATTATATTGGTTATGATAAAAAAGAAAAAGTTCTCTATCAAAATGACTTAATAATTTTAAAATGTGTTTTTTAATTTTGGACTAATTTTTAATTGTCTAATATAAATATGAGTGCTTAAACAATCTCTGTATTTTTTATACTGTTTATAGAAAATTATAAAACATTATTTAAAATAAGAAAACTGTATTTATAATTAGAAAAAAGAATTGAATTTTAAGGCAGAATTAGATGGAACAATTTATCCTAAAAAAATTAAATAATTTTTCTGGTCGTGAAGGTCCAGTCGTTTTAATAATAATGGATGGTATTGGTCTTGGAAAAAAAGACGATTTTAATGCATTTTATCTCGCAAATACATCATTTCTTGACAAGTTACAAAGTGAATGCCCTAAGAAGAAGTTATACACGATACTTAAAGCTCATGGAACGGCTGTAGGATTACCATCTGACCAAGAAATGGGGAATAGTGAAGTTGGTCATAATGCGTTAGGCGCGGGTAATGTCGTTAAACAACGAGCGGTATTAGCAAAAGAAGCAATTGAATCAAAAACATTATTTAATAGTAGAAAATGGATTGACCTCGTAAAAAATATAAACGAGAACAAAAAATCGCTCCATTTTATTGGATTATTATCTGATGGCTATGTTCATAGTCATATTACTCATTTATTTTGTTTATTGCAAGGCGCGAAGATTTCTAATGTGAGAAGTGTTTATGTACATCCTTTATTCGATGGAAGAGATGTACTGCCACAATCAGCTGATTTATTCGTTGAGAAATTAGAACAAGAACTAACCAAAATTAATGAGGAAGGCAATTTTCAGTATCAAATTGCTTCTGGTGGAGGGCGAATGCATGTTACAATGGATAGATATAATTCAGATTGGAATGTAGTTAGAAGGGGTTGGGAGGCACATGTCTGTGGGCTTGCTGAAAAGCTTCCTGGTTATATTGGTTATGTCGAATCTGCTCAAGAAGCTATAAGTCAAGCGCGAACAATAGATCCCGAAATAACTGATCAATATCTTCCTTCGTTTGTCGTGGTTAACGAATATAAATTTCCTGTTGGAAAAATGGAAGATGGCGACGGCGTCATTTTCTTTAATTTTCGAGGAGATAGGGCTATACAAATTTCAAGAGCTTTTGATGAGAAGGATTTTAAAGAATTTACTAAGAAATGTAACCCAAATGTGCAATATTATGGATTATTGCAGTATGATGAGCAATTGAGTATTCCTAAGAATTTTTTCATCGGACCTCCTAAGATTGATGTCACGATTGTTGATTATATGAATGCAAATAGCATTAGCCAATTTGCAATTTCTGAGACCTTTAAATTTGGACATGTTCAATACTTTTTTGAGGGTAATCGCGATTTTAGCACAAGTTCACGGAAAATCAAAAAGAATGGACAAGAAATAATATATTATGAATCGAAATATAATGAAATATATTGTGAAGTTGTATCTTTTAAGTCAGAATTAATAAAAGATAATCCAAAGATGAAAGCCTATGAAATTTTAGAAGAATTAAATAATGCTATTAATTCAGATAAATATAAATTTTTACGAGTGAACTTTACCAATGGCGATATGGTAGGACATACGGGCAGTATAGAGGCAGCTATAATTGCCGCCGAAACTGTAGATAAATGTATAGAAGAAGTAGTAAAACTAGTAAACAGCAAAAATGGTATTACCATTATAACCGCAGATCATGGAAATCTCGAATATATGTCTGGCAAGTACGAAACAGCCCACACTCTCAATCCCGTTATGTTTGCTATCTTAGATTCTATATATAACAATGAATATATTATTAACGACGATATTAAAGAGCCTACCTTGAGTAATGTAGCTGCGACTGTACTGAATTTACTCGGTTATGAGAAGCCATTTGGCTATATGGATTCCTTGATAAAATTTAATTGAAATTATTGTGTTTTATCTATATTCTGTTTTTTAATAAGCTTAATTGTAGCAATAAAGATTGCTATTAATAATAATATTGGAGCAGTAAAGCCTAATATAATAAATGACACATCATTTTGAGCGTGAGCCACACTAATGGCTTGCAATAAAACTGATAAATAAAATATTAGCATTAATAAAACCGGGATAAATTTAACTTTATCTTTCAAACTTCATCACTCCGTTTAAACTGAACCTATAGGTATTATATTTACTCCAAACAAAAAGGGAGTAACAAGTAGATATATTAAAAATATCAAACTTATGCAGATAATCAATAATGGGAAAATTAAACCAAAAAATATTATCGATGATTTGCTTTTACCTCTTTTTTTAATATTTTCTTCGGTTAAAATAAAACCGTACAAAATTGCGAAAAGTGCTATAATGAAAAACCACCCTAGGAAATTATAGAAGGGAATCGAAAAAATGGAGAAAGTTTCATTTTGATCCATCAGCCAGACCCACATTCCCTTCGAATCGGGATATCTTGAAGTTGACCCAAGATTTACCATTACAGGATCTATTAAAAGATCCAATGAAACTGCTAAAACTCCAGCGATTAATCCGTGAAATACATAACTACTACGATTTGAAAATATTGTTTCTGAAATATTGATGCAACACCAAGCAATTACAAACCAAGCTAAACAAGTAGAAAATGGGATTTCTATAAACCATAAACCTCCTCTTGTGAAAAAATATGTCTCGAAAGGAATAATTCTAAATCTGCCTCCTAATATCCAGAGACATTCTTCTAATCCGGAAAAAATTATTGAGCCGTAAAGAAAACAAGTCGTTCTAAACTTCCCGTGTGTTTTAAACCCATGGTATATAGTAAATAAAGTAAAAATGAAACCTATAACATCAGTTAGAATTAAGTCAATCCAATAAGGTTCTGATGAGTATGGACCACGGACATTTGGAACTTGTAAAATCTCTGGAAATGCATGGTGTAATATCGTTGAAATAATAACTATGGGAGCTAAAATAATTGAATTGAGAATTATGAATTTATTGTCGTAATCCAATTTAATTCACATTTTCTTCATATCTTTCTCCTAAATAATTCTCGTTTATTTATTAAAATTTTTAATAATTTTTACGATTGAAAGATATATATTACTAGTTTTAAAAGGTGGAGATTGCGTATTAAATGATTAATATCCTAACCATTTAAAACTGAAGCTTCATATTAATGCTTCGTATATTTTAATTCGTTTATCGTGCGAATCAGTAAATTTTCTAAGAAAATGTTCTTCCTGAAGTTTCTTTAGAGAATAAGCTACTGTACGCTTAGGGAGAAGTGTTTTTTTTAAAATATCTTTTTGTTTTAAAGGGCCTCTTTGTTTTAAAATATATAAGATGAATTTACTTGAAGGAGATAATGAAATTAATTTCCTACGACTTATATTATCGGGTACAGAATACAAATCACTAACGATCATATCATACATCACCGATTTTAAAAAATTTAAACTATCTTAAATTCTTTTAGATAATAAAATATAAATAGTTCCTTTTATTTTTTACGATAGATGATTAATTTAAACAATTAGTTTAAGTCCAGTTTCAATCTTATAATATTTTTAGTTTTAAGTTTCATTTTGAAACTTTTATAAAAATAGTAAAGAATTTATTTTTTATGGGTAATATTTATTAAAAATAGCCACATCCATTACACTTACCATCAAGGAAAGCATCACATTCCTTACATACATTTCCACAATTGCTTTCCTGACTCTTATTACTGAAAAGATTAACAGGAAGAAAGTTTGGGGTTTCTAAATTTGAAACTAATAATATTTCAGAATGTAATATTCCTTCTTTGTTAGTTGGCCCACAAAAATTTATATACCTTTGTATAACTTCTAAATTTTGTCCAACTATCCCTAAAATTAAATTATATCGACCAGTAACATGTGATAATAAAAAAACTCTAGGACAATCCTTATAAGCTTTAATAATTTTCTTTATATCTTGAAAACTTTTTATTTCCATAAGTATAAATGCAGAATGATAATTAAGGCTATTTATATTCAGATTGCCTTGAACTTTTAGAATTTTGGAATTTTCTAATTTTACAATTCTTTTCCTAACTCCAGTATGACTCATTGATTCTTGATCAGATTTGAACACTTGATCTTTAATATTTAATAAACTTTCGCGCCCGTTGTTGTATAATTCATTTAAGATTTGTTTATCAATTTTATCTATTTTCATATTATATAAATAAGAATTCCTAATATAAAAAAAAGTTAATAGATCAATAAAACTTATTCCGTTGATTTTAACTTAATTTTTGTTAAATTAATCTCTTTTTGTTTATTTATTTAAACAATTTAATCCATTTTCTAAACTGTTTATTATTTTCTCAACTGGTTCAATTCCTACAGATAATCTCATTAAATAAAATTCAAAACCTAATTGCTTTAATTTTTCTTTAGGATCGTTAAAATGTGCTAATATCACATAGGGACATAACAGAGTTTTTTCTGAGCCAAGACTGGGTCCTTTTAAAATTGGTTGGCTAACATTGTTATAAAATTTCTCAGCGTTATTTTCATTAGAATCCTTTAATATAAAACTAATGAGACCACTTCCACCCTTAAGATATTTTTGCTTTAAGTGAAAATTAGGATCATTTTCTAAAGTAGGATAATAAACTTTTTCTATAGATTTATGGTTATTCAAATATTCTGCTATTTTCTTACTATTTTCGTTAATTTTTTTCATTCTTACTTCGAAATTTTTAAGATTTCGGGTTAATGTCTTAATATCGTTAAAATCCATATCTAAATTTGTTAATTTATTGAAATTCTTAATTTTTTTTGCGAAATTTTTATTTTTGGTTAATAAAACTCCACCAATATGATTGTTTTTTCCGTTAAGAAACTTAGTTGTACTATGAACAACGATATCAGCACCATATTTAAATGGTTTAAAATTATATGGAGTTGCTATCGTATTATCAACTATTACCTTTACATGTCTCGAATGAGCAATTTTCACAATTTTTTCTAAATCTATTAATTGTATTAAGGGATTTGAAGGTATTTCTACAATAAGTCCTGCCGTATTATCGTCAATATTATGCTCCAAATTCTTTTCAAAATTATCTCTAATAAAATTTGTTTCGGAAAGGTTTAATTTTTTAGGCCATTTTTCCAGAATTCGAATAGTATCAACATATAGAGAACCTAACGCAATGAATTTGGATTTTTCAGAGGATATTAATGAAAAAATAGACGAAAATATTGCTGCCATCCCTGAGGGATACAAAAAACAATAGTTAGAGGTTGTTAATTCCAAATCTGAAATCCTTTTTTTTAACTTATTTTCGTAATATTCTTTTCTCTTGTTTGTAATAAGCTTGCCCCTACATATTTTCCGAGAGCTAACATTTAATCCACAATGTCGTCTTAAAATTTCCAACTCCGCAAATTTAGAATTATAAAATGAAATTATTCCTACATCATTCTCCTTATCGTGATTTATTACAATTTCAAATTTTATAGGAGATTTTTTCCAATCTAAAAATTTATCTCCAATTAAACAAACTAGAATTTTCCCATTCAATCTCTTTTGAAAATCAGCATTCTCTAAATTTAAAATTACAATATCAGCTTTAGAATTATCTACTTTTTCCACCGTATTATTGAATTTTTGATTAAGAAATTTATAGAATTTTGTAGGTAATCCCTCATCAAAGAAGATTTTATTTCCTTTTTTAAAAAAATAATCTATAATCAAAAAAATAGCGCTTTCATAACTATGGCAACTTAATACTTTTTCAGCGTTAAATTTTTTTTTGTATGAGTTTTCTATTTTTTTTACAATAGGATGAGTAACAAATCTAGGATAGCCTCTATTTATTTTGATTTTTTTTTCTTCGTAATCAATTATATCTTTGAATTTAGGAAAGATAGCAGATACCCCATGAAAACCACCAATGGGTTTTACGATTCTAAATTTTGCTTTTTCAGATTTAGTATTCATTTTTAGTAACTCTCTTTAAAATTCTGATGGTTTTTTCAATATCTCCCAAATTATTATAATAATTAAAAGAAAACCTTAATAATGTTTTTTTCGTAGATTTGGGATAATTTCTCAAGGATATATATATTTTATTTCTTAGAAGCTCGTAAAAAATCCTCTCTGCGTTAGCATGTTCAATTGTTATTATTCCAGATCGATGTTCTATGTCAAGGGGAGTAATGATTTTAAATTTTAATAGTTTAATTTCTTTTACAAATTCAGACGTGAGCCATATTATTCTTTTATATATCTTATTAACGCCGATTTGAATGTTTCCCCTTCCAATTTCCTCAATCAACCCTAACCCTCCATTCAGAGTTAATAAAGCGGGAAAATTAGGAGTTCCACCTAAACCATCCATGGATTTAGTTTTTTTAATGATATTTAAATTATTGTTGTCCATCGAAAATGGTTCTTCGACGCTTAGCCAACTAGAAAAAGGTAATTTATTTTTTTTTACGATATTTTGATTAATGTATAGAATACCTATTCCGTATCCACAACATGCCCATTTCAAGGCAGATGCTACTAAAATATCAATATTTTGCTTTTTTACATCTATAGGAAAGGCTCCAAACGATTGAGTAGCGTTTATTATGTTTACTAAATTATATTCTTTACAAAAAGTACCTAATTTTTCAAGATCTTGTCTAAATCCAGTTAAATACTGAACATGACTGACAATTAGATATCTTGTATTGGGAGAAAGGTTTTTAGTAAAATTCTTGATTAGATATTTGTTATTAGAATTAGATTTTATTTCTTTACAGTTGAATCCTAACATTTTAAAAATATGGACGGATGTTGGAAATTCTCCTTCTGGATAAATTAATTCTCCACTTTTCAATAGTCGAGCGATTGCGTTCATGCAAGAAGAAGTGTTTATTAAAAAAGCAATTTCATTAGGGTTGGAATTAATATATTGCGCTACGATTTTTCTTGCTAAATTCAGTTCGGAGAAATAATTATCCCAGAAAATATCACCTTGCTTATACATTTCATTAAAATACCTAATACCACTTTGATAAGAAGCTGTACTCATAGGTGATCCTCCAGCCGCCTTCAAATGAATCCCATATTTAAGAGCTGGGAATTGTTTTCTTCGGATTTTATTCCAATTGATTTCCATTTTATTTTAACCATAATTTTTTTTAAAAATAATAAATTAGATTAATTTTAATCGTTTCTTTTTAAAATAAAAATTGCTATTTTACTAAAAATATTTGGAAAAGCTCGTGCTAGATTATATCTTTTAATAGGAAGATAAAAATGATTGCAAATACGGATTTTGTAATATTTGCAAAATTCAAAGAATTTATTTACTGTTATAATTTGAAACTTTTTACCATAGAATAAGTTATGATGATTAGCTCTTTCTCTTTTAAGCGTTCCTTTAAGCACGAAAGTTATTCGATTTTTCCAATATGCTAAATTTTCAAAACTAATTATACATTTTTTCCCTACTCGTAACATTTCTTGGATTAAATGATCAGGATTCGCTATATATTCAAGAGTTTGACTTAACACTACATAATCAAACGATTTATCTTGAAATTCTTTAAGTCCCTCGTTTAAATCTTCTTGGATAACATTCATACCTAATTCTAAACACGATTTTATTTTTTCCATTGAGATTTCTATTCCTAATCCTGTAATACTTTTTTCTTTAGTTAATTCATGCAGCAATAATCCATCTTTACAACCTAAATCTAAGATTTTGCTTTTAGGTTCAATAATATTGTAAATTATTTGCAAATCTTTTCTCTTTAGCATTCCTTATCCAACCTAACTATTAATTTCTATAATTGAAGATTATTAAGAAAATTCGACACTACTTCTCGAAGATCCTTGCATTCAACTAAAAATGAATCGTAACCATACCTTGTATCAATTTCCACAAAGCTAGTTTCAATACCGTTAGATTTTAACGCATTTACGATTTCTTTTGATTGCGAGGTTGGATACAACCAATCGGAAGTAAATGAAATAACTAAGAATTTTACATTTTTAAGATTGGATAAAGTAGCAGTTAAATTTCTCTTTCTTATATCAAAATAATCAATTGTCTTCGTTATGTATAAGTATGAATTAGTATCAAAACGCTTAATAAAAGAAGTTCCTTTATATTGTAAATAGTGTTCCACTTCAAATTCTTCTTCAAATTGAAATATAAACTTTAGGCTCTCATGTAAGCGTCTACCAAATCTTTCCCTCATAGAATCCTCACTTAAATAGGTGATGTGGCCTATTTCTCTCGCCAATCTTAAACCTTTGCTTGGCGGATACCCCGCATAATAATTACCTTTATTCCAATTTGGATCTGAGAAAATAGCCTGTCTTTGTACCTCATTTAATGCTATATTCAAAGTTGTAGCGTACGCTGCCGTTGCAATAGGAATTACAGACTGAGTTATTTCTGGATAACTAACGGCCCAGTCCAATGCTTGCATCCCACCCATACTTCCTCCAGTTACAGTTAAAATCTTTTTAACTCCTAAATAGTCGATTAACATTTTAATAGATCTAACAATATCGTGAATTGTAATTATTGGAAAATCTAAACAATATGGTCTGCGAGTTTGGGGATTCGTAGAAGATGGTCCCGTTGAGCCATAGCAACTTCCCAATATATTAGCACATATTATAAAGTATTTCGAAGGATCAAAAGGTTTTCCTGGACCAACCATTTTATCCCACCATCCTCCGATTTCACTTATATCTTTATATACATGTGAGCTTCCAGATAGAGCGTGGAAGATTATTATAGCATTTGTTTTGGAGTTATTTAATTGCCCGTATGTTTCATAGGCTAATTTGAAGTGTGGTAAAGATCTTCCTGATTCTATCTTAAAATTTTTAGTCCAATAAAAATACTTAAGATTCGGTATTTTTTTTAGTACAGCCTCGAATAAAGTAAAGTAATTCACCATATTTTTTTATTATGTATTATCTTTTTATCAAAATCTAAAAATTTATGTGAAATTTTTGCGTTAAATTTCAAAAATATTAAAATCATATTGATAAAATTCGTGCTAATTTTTTCGAAGAAAATATTTGAGGAAAAAATTGCACATAATTTTATATTTATAAAATCTCATTATTTCCAAAAAAGAAAAGGTTTTAATTAAGAAAATGGAAGAGTTTATCAGATGCCTTAATTGTGGAAAATGCTTAGAGACTAAAGAAAAAGAGCATTATAATTATTGTGCGGAATGCATTTTAGACTTAGATTTTAAGTCAAAAGATATAGAGCGAGAAGAAATAGATCAAAACCTCCAAAAGATCTTAGATTTTTTTATTTCTGATGTAACTGCCGCATTTAGGAAAGATCCCGCAGCTCATTCTTTAATAGAGGTACTCACAAGCTATCCAGGAATAAGAGCTGTTCTTTTATACCGTATAGGTCATTTTTTCTGGAGAATTGGGATGCCCTTTGTTCCTAGATATCTTTCCGAGATTGCCAGACAATTAACGGGAATTGAAATCCATCCAGGCGCAGAAATAGGACGAGACTTCTTTATAGATCATGGGGGTGGAGTTGTAATTGGGGAAACGGCAGAAATTGGAGATAATGTTACAATGTACCAAGGGGTTGTTCTAGGTGGAACAACAATGGATCCAGTTAAACGCCATCCTACTTTAGGTAATAATATAGTCGTGGGTTCAGGGGCGAAACTTTTAGGTCCAATAACAATTGGAGATAATGTTAGGATAGGGGCAAATTCGGTAGTTGTAAAAGATGTCCCTCCAAATTCGGTTGTTGTTGGAGTTCCAGGTAAAATAATTTCCAGAAATGGGAAAAAAATACAAAAAATCGATTTATCTCATGGAGATCTGCCTGATCCTATATCTATAGCACTTTCAAGATTGAATTCTAGAATTGAATATTTAGAAGAAAGATTATTGAAAACCCCAAATCCTAAAGAAAAAGAGATCGAGATTTACTACGGAGAATATGGTGCAGGAATATAGAACCATCTTGAAAATATTTTAATTATTATATTTCTGATAACATAGATGTAGAGATCTTTTTATTAATACTTAACAAATTAATTTTTCTGAATATAAAAAAAAATATTTATTCCCTTTTTATAATTTAAATTATCAATCTATTTTTATTAAAACAAAAAAGACATAGAAATGTAATATGAAAGTATTTTCTGAAAAAGTAAATTATGGACTTTCGGCTCTTTTTGAATTAGCTAAGAGATATTACCAAGGATATATACAGATAAAGGAAATTGCTAAAGCCCAAAATATTCCGCAAAATTATCTTGAACAGCTTCTTATTAGTTTAAAAAGAGGTGAAATTGTTGAAAGCGTGCGAGGCGCTCATGGTGGTTATAAATTAAAGAAAACACCTCATGAAATTAAAGTCATAAATATAATAGAAGTTTTGGAAAGTTCTATAACTATTGTTGATTATTCTAAAAATCCAGAAGTTTTACAATCATTCTGGAAAAGAATTGAATCTCAATTTAAAGATTTGTTTAATATTACTTTAGAGGATCTTGTAAATGAAGAAAATCAATTACGAAAAAGGCTAAATTATCAAATTTAGAGATTTATGCTCTTTATTTTCTGCCACTTTTTAACACCATATTTTAGAAATGCTATTTTTTTTAAATGAAAACATGCTAAAATTGCAGTTTTATTTAAATTCAGAATTCCATACTATGTCACTCAAGATAGTCAAGTTAAAAAAAAAAGAGGTTAAATAACAATGGGAAAAGTATATAACAATATAATTGAAACAATAGGAAACACTCCTTTGGTAAAACTAAATAGAATAACTGAAAATGTCGATCCAAACATATATGTAAAACTTGAAGCGTCTAATCCCGGAGCAAGTGTTAAAGACAGAATTTGTATGGCTATGATTGAAAAAGCTGAAAAAGAAAACATTATTAACAAAGATACTATAATTGTCGAGCCAACATCCGGAAATACCGGTATAGGTTTGGCTTTAGTGTGTGCTGCTAAAGGCTACAAGTTAATACTTACGATGCCAGAAAGCATGACAATTGAAAGGCGAAAAATTTTAAAAGCTTATGGAGCAGAATTAGTTTTGACTCCTGCAGCTGGAGGTATGAAAGGGGCTATTCAAAAGGCAGAAGAACTAGCTAAAGATGACGATAAAGTATTTATTCCTCAACAATTTAAAAATGAAGCTAATCCTGAAATTCATCGAAAAACCACAGCAGTAGAAATTTACAACGATTTAGACGGTAAAGTTGAAGGTGTTGTTGCAGGAATCGGAACTGGTGGAACTATTACTGGCGTCGGAGAGGTTCTTAAGAAGAAAATAGGAGAGCATGTGAAAATGTATGCCGTAGAACCAAAAGATTCTCCAGTATTATCAGGTGGAAATCCTGGACCCCACAAAATACAGGGGATTGGGGCAGGATTTGTTCCGGATGTATTGAACACGAAAATTTATGATAAAATAATTCAAGTAGAATCTAATGACGCTATTGAAACGGCTAGAAAATTAGCAAAATTAGAGGGTATTTTTGTAGGTATATCTTCCGGGGCTGCAGCATGGGCGGGTATTTATATTGCAGCTAAAGATTTCAAAAAAGGAGATAATTTAGTAATAATCTTACCAGATACTGGAGAAAGATATCTAACAACAGACTTATTCGAATATTAAATTTATTTTTTTTTTATTTATTTAAAAAATTTTGGTTTGAATTAATATTTCTAAATGCTTTTACTTAAATTTTTTATGAAATATAGAATAAAATTTTAAGTGTATCCACCATCTTAATGAATTCTTTTGGAAAAAAACTATTATTTAAGAATAAGCAATCTAATAATAACGCATTTAATCATCAACATCATTAAGCAAGAAATTTCTATTTTTTTCATTGATATTCTTTCAGTTGTTTCATTAATTCCATATCTGCTTCTCGATCTTGAATTATTTTAACGATTTCGTCCGTAATTTTTTGCGCCATCGAGGCAGGTATTCCACATACTAATTCGCAATCGTCAAAACCAGCAAAAATTCTGGAACCAGAACATAGAAAAGAGAAATTTATATCTTGCTGTTTAATCACATAAGCCGTAACTTCACTGCAGATACCTCGAAATGTTTCAAACGACATATTTAGAGGTTTGTTATATATTTTAATGTATGCTTCAATAATATCCATGCAATTTTTAGGATTTACTATTAAAATAATGCTGTCAGGCTCTTTCATGTCGTATTTACTTATTGGAAAAAGCAGAACATAATCAAGGTTTTCGATTTCTAACCTATTATCTATTTTAATATTTTCAGGTTTCTTGAATCCTAAGAAAATTTCAGCCGTAACACAAGAAAAATCGCCTTTTTTTAATTTTAAAAATTCTCCTTGCGAAGCTCTCTTAAGATATTCACAATATCGTTGTAATTTGTTTGATTCTATGAATTTTTCATATTAAATTATTATAAAATATATATTTTTAATATTTCTTCTTTTTCTATTTCAACAATTAGCTGCTTGTTCATAGAATTAAGATTTTTTCCGTATTTTACCGATCCAATTGAATCCTTAGAATCTGAATATCTTAAAGTTAGTTTTGCAGCAAATTGAAGTATATCATTGTTAATTGTTCCTTGAATAATAGTAATAGGGCCAACAACATCGTTCGTTTCCATTATTACATCATAGGGCTTCTTAATTTGTGTCAAAATATTATTTTCTATTTCATTTCGTCCAACAATGATTTTTGAATTTTTATATCGAAAATGTCGACCATGTTTTAAAATTATTATGTCATTCATCTTGAGATTTTTATTAAATTTAAGGTAATCCCTCATCCGATTTGTAAAGCTTTTATCTGTTAATAAACAGCCCCCACATGCGTAATAATTCTCAAGAAGTCCATTTTTTCTCGCTAATGTTAGCTGAACTTCTCTACTTCGCCCTTTAATGCCAAATAATTTAGACCTATCGATGAGTCCTTGCTCTTCGAGAACAGTTGGTTTCAGTAATAAAGCAGATAGAGGTCTAAGAAGTTTTCCTTGAAGGCCCGATTCTTTCTCGACAATTTTAAGAGCCTTTAAATTTTGGGATTTAGGTCTCTGATTAAGAACTTCACCGGTAAAAATAAAATCGGCGTTAATTGTTACTCCAAATTCTTTTGCTTTCTTTAAAATATATATCCTACAATCAATGCAAGGATTTAGATTTTTTCCATAACCATATTTTGGTTTACGGACTATTTTTAAATAATCATCTTCTTTAGATAAAGTATATACTTTTATTCCTAATTTATCATAGTAAAGATTTAATCCACATTCGGAGTGACTATATATTTTATCACATAAACAAAATGGGGATTTAAAATTTAATCCTATTACATTTATATTTTGAAGTTTTAGAATGAGAGACGCTATTAAACTGTCTAAACCACCTGAAACTAATCCGAGTCCAATTAGGTTTTTGTTATTTTTATAATTCGTGAGCTCCAAATTAATTGAGGTTCATATCTTTTTTATCTTTAAAATCCAATTATTTCTTTCAGAGTTTACCTCTTTAATTTCAAGAATTTCACCTAATTCTTGTTGTCTACAACTAGCAGGAATGTTTTCGACAGCTGCGGGGAAATCCAATATGACTTCTAAAATTTCTCCACTTTTCATTTTTTCCAATGTTAATTTTGTATACACAAAAGTCATTGGGCATATCTTCCCTCTAATATCCAATTTTTGAATCTTTTCGGTTTTGTTATCTATATTTTTATTCAAAACAAACATCTCCTATATTATAATTATGAGTGATCAACAAATCCTCAGCACCATCTCTACAAGCCATACAATTTTCGCTTCTCAAAATTTTTACAAATCGGAAATTATATTTTAATAAATCTAAAAATAACATACGATTTGTTATTAAATCTCCAATATTTAGAAGGTACTTAATTGCTTCGTTTGCTTCAATGCATCCAACTATTCCAGGAATTAACCCTATTACTCCTGCTTGCGAACACGACATTGTTGGCGAACCTTCAGTGATATCGTCAAAAACACATCTATAACACGCAGTCCTTCTTTCTGGAACGACCGTCATAATTTGTCCGCTAAATCTTATAACTCCTGCTATTGTAAAAGGGATTTTCAAATTAATACAAGCATCGTTAATTAACATTTTAGTTGGAATGTTATCTGATCCATCTATTATAAAATCAGAATCTTTTAAAATTTCCTTTGCATTATTCGGTAAAAGATGGTCATTGATTATTTCAAGATTAATACCTGGATTTAACATTTGAAGTTTTTCGAAGGCGCTCTGAGTTTTATCCTTATTTAAATCCTTTGTAAAGTGAAGAATTTGCCGGTGTAGATTAGATAATTCCACTTTATCAAAATCTATTAGTTTTAAACGACCAATGCCCGCAGCAGCTAGATAATAGGCTGCAGGAGAACCAAGTCCCCCAGTTCCAATTATCACGATTGTTGCTTTTAATAATTTTTCTTGACCAATTCCTCCAACTTCTTTTAATACTATTTGTCTGGAATATCTTTCAATTTGCTCTTCTGATAAATTCATATTCAAGTAATAGATAATAATTAAAATAAAAATGCTTTTATTTTATATAAAAAACTTTCCTTTTTAAGATATCTCTTTCAAATATAATTCAATGCAAATTTTACCTTTAAATAATTTAAATACTTTTCAGAACTATTAATATGCTTATATATATATAAATAAGCTATTAACCTTCAAAATCAAGCAATTCAAGATCTCCGTTTGAGCGAATTTTAACGAAACTCGGTGTTGAAACATGCAGCCAAGCTCCATCGTTTATAATTGAAACATCTTTATTATTTATTATTTTGTTGATATTTTGCTTAATATGCGAGTGACCGAAAATAACATGTGTAATATTAGAAAAGTCATATTTATTGCTTTCTAAAAACTTTTTTATATTAGAATCGTAATTTCTAGCTTTCCTTATTTCTTTTTCCCATTTTTTAACATACATTAAAAGGTCAAATTCGAATTTTTTTAAAAAATTTTTTAAAGAAAAGTCTTTTGTGAATAAATCTTTGAATTTTACTTCTGAAACTTTATTATTTTTATTCCTGATACCACTATTCCAGATTTGATTCATTTTTTCTTTTAGTTCTTCATCGTTAGAATCTAAAAGGGCCTTCCATATTTGAGCAACAAAATATCGCAATGTTGATCCATCAAATTGATACCCATGAGTCATTAGACACGTAAAACCATCGTTTAAGTTTATATCGTCAAAAGTAATCTCTCCTAAATAGTGATGATTAATTTGATCTTTTGAATCGCAAAATAATAGCTTAGGTACGCTATTTTCTTTCTTTTGAAGGATTATATATTGAAAAATATTATCTTCATTTATAAAATTATAATTAAACCCACTATCTCTTAATTTGGACAAAAAATTATGCTTACAATTTTCAAAGCTCTCAGAATATTCACCAGTAAGCGGATTTACAGATACAGGAATTTCGTGGTTGCCAAGAGAAAATAGGAGATGAATATTTTCATTTTCATAAATATTTTCTAACAGATCAAATATCTCCTTGAAGTGATCTGCGAAGTAATTCGCTTTTTTAAAGCATAAATCAACAAAATCACCAAGAATGATAAGAGCCTTTAAGTTTCCATAAAAACCACTATTAATTCTTTCCAAAAATACTTTAAATAATTCAGGATGAGTATCAAGTGTTCCTAAATGTGTATCCGATGTTATTATCATTAGAGGATTATTTTTTCGTTCAGCCATTCAAAACTCTCTTCAGTTTTTATAAAGAATTCAATATTTTTTCCTATATACTATACTAAGTATTATTAATGATATTATTAGTTACTAATTTATTTGAACTAATCTTGCCTTACTTTACAATTTTTAAAAAATTTAATAAATCTTTCAAGATCTTTTTGATTCATGAGTTTTACTAATCTCTTTTTAAACCTATTTTTTTTTTTAGTATTTTTTCATATTCTTCAATAATTCGTTTAAATTCTTTATATTTATCGAAATCGATCTCATCTCTATATTTTACAGTAGTTAAATTAAAAGGGTGAACTGTATTTTTAAAGCCCCGAACGAAGTGAGGGGTTTAGAGCGAAGCTAGAAACTTGTTTCTTTGAAACAATCTTTATCATTGATAATGGAATAAACAAAAATCATAAATAAAAATATAAATACAAACAAATGAAACTATAAATAAGAATCTAAATTGTGTTAAAATATTATGTCTGAAAATAATGAAGATTATCGAGTCGTTTTTGCCTTAGGCGAGAGTTTCTTTGAGGATGGAAAAGCCTCAAACGAAGATCTCAGGAAAGCGGAACAATGTTTTAGAAGAGTGATCGAATTAAAGCCTGATATAGAGCCTAATTTCAGAAAACAAATACAGTGTATATTTAACTGCTTTTATATTTACGGAACGCTTGGTGAATATGAGAATGCCATAGACTTTATAAAAGAACTACGGAAAATTTATCCTGATACTTACGTTCTTCATGAAAAAAAATTGAAAAAAACTTATCCAAATCTTTTTGAAAAACTTAAAAAATATGAATCTTTTGTTCTTCTTGAAAAACAAAAGCCAGAAAAATACCCAGATATAATTGAAGACCTTATGAAATTAGATGATGAATTAGATAAAGAATTTGAGGGTATCAGAAGCGATGATGAAGAACCAACTATAAATATTGAGGGACATGATGTAAATTTAAAAGATGCCCGACTTTGGTTCTCTATAGGTGAGGCTCTTTTAGAGGATGGAAAAGCTTCAAACGAAAATCTTAGGAAGGCAGAAGAAAATTTTAGAAAGGGGCTCGAATTAAAACCAAGGGAAATTCCAATTCTTTATCGCTGCTTGTTTATCTACGAAAAGCTTGGTGAATACGAGAAGTCGATTGAATGTGCGAAAGAAATTATTGAAATTGACCCCGAAGCGGGTAAAGATATGCAAGCATATATAGAAAGAATCAAGAAATTAGCAGGTACAGAAAGCGTGAAAAAGCCGGTATCTTCCACGCAAGTTCAAAAAGACACGAAATTTTGCATTTATTGCGGAAAAAATATTAAGAGAAGCAGTAATTTTTGCATTAATTGTGGCCGCGAACAACCGCATAAATAATTTATTTCTAAAAAAAATTAAGATCAAGTTTTCTTATATACCCAGCGGGTTCTTATACCTTCTGAACCTTCCCTTGAAGTGATAAGTCTTATTACTTTTTTTTCCTTTGTTTTTGGATTGATTGAAAAATTGAAATTTGCTTCTACTTTCCATGTAGGGTCATCTTCCTCTTGTTTATCTTTTTCTTTAAACTTAAGTTCAAAACTAATATTGTGATCTCCTGCTGGTAGAGCGTCATCAAAAAATACAACTTGCGGTTGATTGCCCATTTCAGAAATAGAAATAATCTTTACAGGATTATCATCAATGTGAATAAATGCTTTCCACAATATTAAATCGGAAAGTTCATTTCTATGTGTTAAAAGTAGTTTTTTTTTATTTTCACTCATATAGCAACCTCCTAAAAATGTATAAATCTTAATAGTTGTAATAAAGTTTAAAATTTTTTCTATAACCTTAACCTTAATTGACCATATTTATTTTGAAGAAATGAAAAAAATAGATTTTATATTTGAATTAAATCTATTATAAAAAAGAAGGGGAGTAATAAATTAATCGGATCTAATCAAATTCTTTTTTGCATTAGAATTTAAAAGTTTTTTGCCATTTTTTGATACAAAAAATGTCCCCTTTAATAAAATTTAAAATCGCTTTTTCTGTGAAATATAAAATTAAATCTGGTTTTATATTTGGTTTTTTTCTTGTCATCTCTAAAGTGTTATCGTCTTTTTTATATAAATAATATAATAATTTATATAATAAATATTCATTTAAGAGGAAGTAAAGTTCGATATGGAAATTAAGCAAATATTAGAGCTGATGGGATTTTGCTACTACACTCTTAAAGATTACGAGAAAGCTCTATTCGTGTATCAGTTGTTAGTAATAAACGACGAATCAGATTTTTGCTCTTAGGATGTTACATTAGGCAAGAACCAAGTGGGAACTTACTACGAAACGTTAAGGGAAAAAAAAGCGAAAATCTTGAAGCTGAAAGAATTAATAAAAAGTAATTCTACTAAAAAGGAAGGATTATACAAAGAATTTGCGTGGCAATATTTTTCTTTAGGTTATTACAAATTCTCTCTAAAATTTTTCGAGCTATACCTTAAAGTAAACCCAAATAACTTCGAATACTGGGAAATTTTAGCGGAACTTTACGAGAACGAAAAGAAATTCAAAAAGGCGATTCGATGTTACGAGAACGCGGAGAAATACGCTACTTTAGAAGGAGATATGGGATACGCAGAATTTTATAGAAATAAAATCAACGAATTAAAAGAGACTCAAAATTTAATAGGGAGTTTTTAAACAACAAAAAAAAGGAAAATGGAATGGATTATATGGAATATCTTGATAGTCAACATCTTCCTAATAAGACATTATTAGAAAATAAACTAGCAAAACTAACTAATAAATGTCGAGTTCTAAAATATAGGGAGACGGATTTTGAAGATTGGAGAACCGTTCTTTACTTTATTCATAACCAAATATTGACTCATAACTATGAAAATCGTGATCTTAATAATGTAGTGAGAAATTGGAGTAGGGAAGACGATATGCAGAAATGTATACAGGGATTAATTAATCGATTTATTATTGAAGAGAGAAATGAACCACCTTTTTCTTCGGGTAGAGAAAGAATAATCGGCGGTGGAAAATGCGATCATTATTATAAAGGTATACCAATAAGCGATAAATGGATAAGAGACACAAACGCAAAATCCTATCCTACGGAGATTAATAAATTTATTAACAAAATTTATGAACTTCATTACGAACAAGTTAAAAGCTATGCTCACAATATAAAGTTAGCAGTAATGATCGTGGTCGATAGTAGAGAGGAAACGAAAAAAAATACACCAGATATGGTGAAGGATTGTTACGATTTTAGGGTAAATGATGAAGACGGTATAGTCACAGCAATATTCGTGATACAAATATCGGATAATACACCGTCCAAAAGAAGATAATACATAATAATGGTTCGCAATTAGAATTTAAAAGTTTTTTGCCACTTTTTATATCCAATCTTCCAAAGCTTAAGTCGGGGCTTGTTTATAAAACTGTCCAATTCGATTCCATGTTGGGGATTGTCCATTACTTCGCGATAGCGAGTGTAATATTCGTCCGCACTTGGATTCCCTTTAATTAATTTTAAAATTGCCCCTTCAGTAAAATAAAGTATTAAGTCGGGCTTGATGTTCGGATCTTCTTTTGTCATTATCAATGTGCTTTCGTCTTTCTTATATAAAAAATAATGTAATTTTGAGTTTTCTTCTTCAGTAGAATTCTCAGTAATGCAATACTCCCAACACGCTTTAACACTAAGGTATTTCATTAAATCGATATTATTTGGGAAATAATCCTCTAACTTTTGATAAAGCTCGTTGTAATTCATTATTTAAATCTTCGCTAAATCTTTTCAAATATATTTAAATGAATGAAATAATGCCCAACATGCGTTTGTATGAAGATACTTCATTAAATCCGAATTGTTTGGAAAATATTCTTTTAATTGTGTGTATAATTCATCGGAATCCATTTATGACTTACTCCTCTAGATTATTTGATTTTCTCTATATTTAACCGAGTTCCATCGTAAATGTATTTTCCATAAACTAATTCTTGTGGATAATATTTACATCCAGGAGGATAAGCAGAATCCTTAATTCCACCCAGAGAAACAGTAATGTCTACGAGCATGGGTCTTGCATTGATGTATATGTTAGCTGCTTCTAATTCATTCTTAAAAATTTCTATATTTTGTAAATTCGTTGTGTAAACAACTGCTCGCATGCCATAATTACTAGCATTGGCTAATCTTATTGCGTCTTTTAAATCATCAGCCTTGGTAACGGATCGAACGGGACCGAATGCTTCTTCTCGCCATAAAAATGGTGCTTTAGTTAAATCTTCACACAATTCTGGCTTAATCTCTACTAAAGTAGGCTTGTAAAATAAACCATAATCCTCTCCAGTATCAATTTTCTCGGCTCCTGTAAAGATTTTGACGCCATATTTCTTTGCATCTTCAACCATTACTTCCATCATCATCAAAATTCTTCTACTTCCTAACGGTCCAATATCTACATCGGGATCTGTCGGATCTCCGTATTTTAAATTTCCCATTTCTTTTACTAATAATTCAATATAATCGTCATAAATATCTTTATGAACGATTATTCGTTTCATCGAGAAGCACTGTTGCCCAGAATTAGTAAAACTAGCAATAACATTCCATTTTGCCACTTGTTCTATGTTTACATCATCCATAACTATACCCGCATCATTGCCTGCGCACTCAAAAAAGAATTGCTTAAATGGAGTAGTATACATGGTAACGCCCATAGATTTATCTGCGTTTTTTTTTAAAACTTTTGCATAGCGAACGATTATATCTTTTGCCGTGTGAGACGATGTAATAGTCATTAATGTTTTAACCAATGAAGATTTGAGAAATTCATCCACTGCCCATTCTCCAGGAGCTATAACTAAGTCCAAGGCTTTAAGGGCAGGTAAATTCATCTCTTCCATCATAGAATAGGCTTCTAACATAGTTAATGGGCAAGCTGTAGATGGTTTAACAATGGCACCATTTCCTACTAAATAATTAGCTCCCAATTGATAGAGAGGTAGACTAATAGGAGTATTCCTTGGGGAAATGCATGCTGCTAAACCGTGAGGAAAATATCTTATATGAGCATATTGTTCTCCTTCTATGGTGGTTAAAGGCTTCTCCTCTAAGAACTGATAGTACCAATCGCAAAATTTGAAGCCGTTTAAAACAATAGACAGTTCCCATTCAGAATACTTAATTGGAAGGCCCCCTTCTGCGACAATCAAATCTTTTAACTTTTGCTTTTTAAATCGCAATTTAGTTGCATATTTAGACAGAATATTTGCTCGTTCGAAAAAATCCATTTCTTTTAATAAATATTGATGTTTATGTACTTTTTTTATTTTTTCTCGAACTGTTTCTGGTGTGTCTGCGGGTATAGTGTCTATAACTTCACCAGTGTATTTATTTTTAATCTTCAATTCTTGTGATTTTGACATATTTCCTATTTACCTATATACTTTAATATTATTTTAATTCAAAAATATAAGTTCAGATGCTATATATATCATCCTCATTTTCGAGGATACCAGCAGTTTTTGCAAATCTTCCATAACCCATATCAATTATGGTTTGCGTTCTTTTATGCAATATAAAATCAATCCATCCTTTGTTCTCATCTGGTTCATTGTAAAAAGTTCCAAAAAGTTTTGCATATTGCACCTTATCTTTTATTTGGAGTAATTTTTTAACAGCATCAATCGAGAGCGCTAGTTCTAAATCAGAACCATCTGCCTTCCCAGGTTTTATTTCAATCCCTTGCCCAGTGCGAAGCACATTAAAAACATCTACGGGAGATTCATCGTCATATGCTTTAATTGAATCATAGAGACAAAAATCAAAGACTGATCCAATATCTAAATCAGAAAAAATCTCAGGGTATTTTGACAGAAATGTTGTATATTTTTTAGCTATTTCCGTCTTATATTCTTTCTCATCAATAACTTGACATGATAATTCTACCATTACAAACACATATTTATATAATTTTATTCCTATTTCTTTTGGTTTTCAATAAAATTTTTATACCATTCAATTGTTTTAGTTAATCCTTCTTTTAAAGGAGTAATCTTATATCCTAACTTATCAATTGCTTTTTTAGATGAAAAGGCCCAGTTATACTTTAAAATATCTATTACTCCTCGAGTTATGTACGGCTCTTTTTTGCTTATCTTTGATTTAACTTCACATAACCGCGCATAAAAATAACCGCCCCACATTGGAAAATGTCTTGGTTTTTTTACTTCAGCAATCTCTGCTATTAAATTAAGATAATCTCTAAATTTTACATTTTCTCCTCCAAGAATAAAGCCTTTACCGTCTAGATCGTTTTTATCGACTACACTTACCATTCCCTCAATTATGTCAGGTAAATATGAAACACTTATGAGTGAGTCTCCTTTTCCAGCCAGACCTAAAAATTTTCCTCTAATAATATCATAAAGCATTTCACCAAAAATATTCCAATCACCCGGACCGTAAACCAATCCCGGATAAAATATTATCGTTTTAAGCCCATCATTAATAAGTTCTTTGATCTTTATCAGCCCAATGCATTTTGACTTTTCGTATTCCAAACAGAAAAAATCAACATGTTCATAAGTTTCATCAACAGGAACACCCGTTCCATCAGTGTTAGGACCAAGAGCAGTAAATGAACTAAGATAAATAAGCCTTATATTCTTATCTAAAGCAATTTTGGCAATATTTTCAGTTCCAATAACATTTGTTTCCTCCCATAATGCTTTATTTTTTGCCCATTTTCTCGTATATGCTGCCAGATGATATATTAAATCAACATTGTCTACAGCCTTATTTAGTATATCTATATCTCGAATATCACCGGTTATATATTCTACATTTTTCAAACCTTCGAAAGGCGATATATCACTCGTTTTTCTTACAAGAAGTTTTAAATTATGACCGTCGCTCGCTAATCGCTTAACTAAGTGCACTCCTATAAAGCCTGTACCTCCAGTTACTAAAATATTAGTCATTTTGAACCACTCGATAATGTTTCATAAATGTAGTACTTATTAAAATTCTATCATTTTCTTAATAATTGATTCTTATTAAAATTTCGTAAGATTTTTAATAAAATCAGACTAACAATAATATTATTAGTTTTAAAAGCAAAAAAAATCAATTCTTCTAAATAATTTAAAATTATAAGCTTAAGTAGAGTATTTTATTATCAAGAATGAAAGGAAAAAAATATTACAGATTTCATTCCCAGTTAGCCTTACCTTTCTTAGCGACTAATAGAGAACATATAATTAGTATATTTAAGACTCTTGAACTTAAATTTGGTTTAAGCGAAAAATACAACCAAAAATTAATAGATTTAGGTTCTGGAGATGGTCGAGTTGTTATATTTGCTGCGCTTAATTACGGATTAAAATCAATAGGAGTTGAAATTAATTCAAGCTTATTAAACGAAGCTTTAGAGGAATTAAAATTGCTAAGAAAAGAAAAGAATTATACTAAAAAGCAAATTAGAAAAATTAAATTCAAATTGGGGGATTTTTTCGAACAAAATTTAGAAAATTACGATTATATATATATCTATTCCTTACCTACAATGCAAAAATATTTGAAGCATGTTTTTCTTACTGCTAAAAAAGGTGCAGTTATTATCTCTTATAAATATCCCCTTAAAAATTTTGAATCATATTTAAATCTAGAGCATATATTAGAGCATAAAGAATGTGGTCAATATTATACTTTTTTTTATCGAAAAGTATAATCTAATTAAAGTATTAGGGAAAAGATCTATTTTAAATATTAAGAGAAACACAATCATCTTTTCAATTTATTTAAATAAAAAAAAAATTTTAAAAGTTTCTTATAAAAAAAGATTCCATTAAATGCAATTCATCTTTCCTATAAAAAAAGAATTCTGGCAGGGATTTTTGCTAGAGTTGTAATCTAATCTTTTTTTTTTTTCTATTCTTGTATTAACTTTTTTAAATGTTCTTCCCAGTTTGGAGGGGGTTTTTTTGTTCTACAATATTCAACCAGGGCTTGAATATTCAAAGCAAGTGCACCATTACGATAAATTTCAAAATCTTTTGCCAATAAAGGATTATTAATAAGATCTAACACTTCTAATTGCGCGAGAGTCTCAAGTCCTTCTAGCCTCTGAATCTGATTATTATTAATCTCTAATTTTTTTAATTGAGTTAGATTTTCCAGCCCTTCCAGCTTCTTAATCTTATTATAATTAAGATGTAATTCTTTTAATTGGGAGAGATTATTAAGACCTTCAATTTTCAGAATCTCATTACCAATGAGCGATAATATTTTTAATTGGGAAAGGTTTTCCAGCCCTTCAATCTTCGTGATCTCATTAATATGAAGCTCTAATATTTTTAATTGGGAAAGACATTCCAGCCCTTCAATCTTTGTGATTTTATTTTCACCAAGCCATAATATTTCTAATTGGGAGAAATTTTCCAACCCTTCTATTCTAGTTATCTCTTTGCAAAATAATGAGAGCTCGATCACATGACCATTCATAATTGTGTAATCTCTTAAATGATTTAGATTGTATTTATTCTTAAATTCCATAAAACTCTTTTTTTCTAATTCATCATTAATCTCAATTTTACTCATTTTTCGCGCTGTTTTTAATGTTTAAATCGTTCTATTCATTCTTATATTAAAATCATTTGAAGAAAAAAATTTGATAAAAGATTTTTTATTATTCCCAAAATATTTTACATTAATATAAATTTATAGCAAAATCCCTAAATTGTTTAACAAGCGAGAGACCTTAATTGCTACGATACAGGCTTTTGAATCAAAATAGAACCTTTAAACGGCTTTTGTCAGAAAATATTTCGAATGACCATTCCCTAATTGTTTTGGGTTATTCTGGTAGCGACAATTTTGATGTGACTCCTACATCAACGAAAATCGAATGTACTCTGTTATCTTGAAAATAAGGTACTAATCACTCTTAATATCAGCAAATTATGGGTATTCAACAACATATATTAACTTAAAATGAGTCTTTTATTAGTGATAATGAAAGGAAAAAATTTTTATACATTTCATTCCCAGTTATCCTTGCCTTTCTTAGCGACTAATAATGAGCACTTTATTGATATATTTAAGGTACTTGAACTTAAATTTGGTTTAAAAAGTAAATCCCATCAAAAATTAATCGATTTAGGTTCTGGAGATGGTCGCGTTGTTATATATGCAGCGTTGAATTATGGAATAAAATCTTTAGGAGTTGAGATTAATTCAAACTTAATAAAAGATGCTAGAGATCAATTAAAATTGCTTAAAAAAGAAAAAAATTATACTAAAAAGCAGATTATAAAAATTAAATTCAAATTGGGGGATTTTTTTGAACTAAATTTAAAAAAATTTGATTATATCTACATCTATTGCTTACCTACAATGCAAAAATATTTGAAGCATGTTTTTATAACTGCCAAAAGAGGTGCAATTATTATCTCTTATAAATATCCCCTTAAAAGTTTTGAATTATTTTTAAATTTAGAACATAAACTGGAGCATAAAGAAAAAAATCAAGCACTTTACACATATTATTATCGAAGGTTTTGAAACATGTAAAATTTACATTTATTCTTGACAATAATTATTTTGGACGCCCTTTTCTAATCCTTCTAAGATACTTTTTGTACCTTTTTTTCTATAAACTTCCATCAAGTCTTCGTAAGTTGCGGTACATCCTTTTTTTGCAGATAAATATCATTTTATGAACTTTCTATTTTCTAAATAAAATGTAGTTCACCAACTTATATATTGATGAAGATTATTCTACTGATTTGCCCTTTCCATTTTGCTCAAAATTTTCCAATGTTACTTGGATCTTGGTTTGATTTATGGGAGCAAATAATACGCATTAATTGTGGCTTATATTGCGCTTGATTTACAAGATCCAATGGATTTAGAAGATACAGAGTTTATGCTGTTTTTCGTAAAAGCTCTATTTATGGTTACAAAATGCGATTACAGACAAGGAGCGTGGTGTAGTGTTCTAGAGTTAACAAAAATTGCTTCAGAGATATATTTTTACTCTTCATTTGATTTCAAAAATTTTAAAGTTGACATGCACATCGATTCATGAGGACAACTAGTAGTAATAAGAATAAATGTAGATATAATCAAATTTTTTTAGATTTAGTTCAAAAATGTCCCCCATCCTGATGATGAAATGGGTAAAAATAAAGGAAAATGGTATAAACCTCTAGAATGGACCGTCTTGACGATTAATCTTAGTAGAGAATCTAAATTATTATTGTAAATCTAATATAGTATGACAATTATTACGAAACTAATTAAAATATTAAAGATTGATAGGAGAAATAATATTGCTAAAGTACCTCCTACAAATTTAAAACTGGCCTTGTATGACTCTATATCGTATATTTTTTCGTGATGTACTGCGATAGCTCCAAGTATTAAATTAGCAGGTAATGCTATTATGTAATAGACAAGAAAGAAGTAAAATTGGGAGTTAAATATTAAATATATTACGAACCATAAACCAATAATTACTCCAAAAAAGATTCCGTTTAATTTTAACGCGGGTTCCCATTTTTCGCTATATTCTTGTATTTTAGCTAGCCATCTCGTCGCAAACACAGCAATTAAATAAAGAACTGCGAGGAGAACTATTATAACTATGTTAATAATTACATAATCAATTGGCTGAAAGATAAATATCATTTAGCACTCAACTGGGTTACAGATGACATGATTTATTATAATATCCATTATTTTTCAACATATAAATATGTTCACTTTTATGTCTTAACAATGTTTTTTTTAAGTGATTTAAATGGTAAAACCTATAAGATTTTATAAAAAGAAATGAAGTGAAGTCCTTGAAAAACACGACATTGATGTTTTGATAGCATCTACACCAGTAAATGTATTCTATACTACTGGTTTGCCTATGTTTCACATAGCACCTAATCCAATTTTATATATACTATCAAATTAATATCCAAACTTATCGTAGGTGCTATACCGTTGGTACCTATATGACTAAAGGAACAGATTTAAGATTAGATGAGGATTGGACGACTAAATAATAACTTAGAAAGGTAAAAGTCCTAATACAAATTTCTAGTATTCATATGTTTTTACAAGTTTTTTTCCTATGATTGGCAAGATTTTGTTAACATTAGTTCCGTCCTTAGCAGAGGTCTCTAAGAATTTGAAAAAACTGTATCTTTTTGCCAATTCTGCTCCTTTTTCCGTGGCAACTTGCCTATTATCCTTAAGATCAACTTTATTACCTACAATCATCATTTGTAATTGTTCAACTGGTTTCCCGGAGTACTTTTTAAAAGATTCTATCCACTCCTTTATATGATCCAAGGTTCTCTCTCTTGTAATGTCGTAGACAAAAATGGCTCCGTACGCTCCTCTAAAATGGGATATTAATTGAAACTCAAATATGGAAGATCCACCTATATCTCCTATAACCAAGGATAATTCCTTGTTCTCAATAGGATTAAGATCAACCTTATCTAAATCCAATCCTATTGTAATTTGATAATTAGGATCAAATTTACCCGTAATAAATCGTCTAAATAGAGATGTTTTTCCAACACCACCCTCTCCCATTAAGCAAATCTTAAACATTAATTTTTTCATGAGAAAAACTTCTAACTTTTATTATTTTTTAATAATTCTTTACCTAAATACATTAAGATGTAAATTTATTTATTCAATTGCTTCTTTTATTGCTGCTCTTGCTAGTAGTCGAGTAGAGTCCAATGTTGGCAATGGACAATCGTTTGGATCAACAAATAAAGGAATTTCTGTACAGCCAAGAACAACAGCATCACAGCCAGAGTTTTTCAGTTGCTGAATAACCTTGTTCAAATACAATCGAGATTTCTCAAGGAATATACTATTTACAAGCTCTTGAAAAATAATATCATCGATCTGTTTTCGCTCGTTTTCTTCAGGTATTTTACAAGCGACTTCGAATTTTTTAAGGGTATCGGGATATACTGGAGATGTTGTAAGATATTTTGTTCCTAATATTCCAAGACATTTGTATCCCTTTTGTTTAGCTTCTTCACCAATCACTTCTGCTATATGTAACCAAGGAATTGGTGATTTAGATATCATTAGATCAAAAGCTTGGTGGATTGTATTGTCGGGGCAAATTGCAAAATCTGCACCCGCTTTGGCAACTATTTTAGAAGAATTAACCATTAGTTCCGCAACTTTCTCCCAATCTCCATTTCGAATGTGGAGCATGTAATCTAAAAATGGAGGCGTGTGCATAGTAATCTCAGGATGACCATATTCACCCATTCTTTCTTGTGCTTCTATACATATTGTTCGATAACAAAGAGCTGCGCCTTCTGCGCTACAAGCCACAATTCCAATATGTTTTATCATATTAATTAAAACCTCTTTAATAAGATATTAATAAATTTTAAGGTGATATCTACATTGTCATGCCGCTATCAACGAGGAGGCTTACACCAGTACAAAATTCATTAAGTACTAAAAATAAAACGCCTTCTGCTATTTCTTCAGGCTTTCCTAGCTTGCCCATTCGTTGACGAGCAATATATTGAGCCCTCACCTCCTCATAATTGCCACCTCTAGCTCTGATTCTTCTTTCTAAAGAAGGTGATTCTGTAGTTCCAGGACAAATTGCATTCACACGAATTTTTTCATCAATATAATCCGCTGCCATAGCTCTAGTCGTTGATAATACGGCTCCTTTTGAAGCTGTATAAGCTGCTCTATTAGAAACCCCTTTAAATGCAACGGAAGAAGCGTTATTAATTATTACTCCTTGTGTCTTTTTAAGGTAAGGAATTGCATATTTAGATACTAAATATATACCTCTAACATTGACAGCCATAGTTTTATCCCAATTCTCCGTAGAGATTGTATCAATAGCCCCACCCAGAACGATTCCAGCATTATTAAAAAGAACATCAATTTTCTCATATGCTTCAATAGTTTTATCTACGATGCTTTTTGCTTGTTCTTCTATTGAGACATCAGCTTGCACAAATATCGCATCTCCTCCAAAATTATTAATCTTCTGAACAGCTCTCATAGCAGAATCCGATAATGAATTACAACAAACTTTTGCTCCTTCTTGTGCGAATAAAATAGCTGTAGCCTTTCCAATTCCTGCTCCTGCTCCAGTTACAATTGCTACTTTTCCCAAAAGTTTCATATATACCATCTCTAAAGATTAAAAATTGAGCTATTAAATAAATATAATTATTCTTCTATTTGATTTTATTTGTATTTTAAGTCTTTTTTAATTCTACTAGTCTTTTCTTATGAAGAACTTTTAATTCCTCTTGCATCTCACGAAATCTTTTGTAATTAATTGGAAAGAAGCTAAAACCCAAAAAATTTTAATTTTTAAAATATTATTATCAATTTTAAGATGTTAAATAAAATAACTTTAATAATACCAACTCAAAACAGACACCATTATTTAACTAGGATATTAGATTATTATAAAGATGCTGGCTTAACAATATTTGTTGCAGATTCTACGAGTGATTCTTTTGCTCTAAAAGATATATATAATATTAATTATTATCATTTTCCAAATATGCCTCCTATTAACAAATTAAAAATTATTTCTCAAAAAAATCTAATAAAAAACATATAAAAGTGTAGATAAAAATGGACAAAGAGCGATTAGCCAAAATTAAATTTAGCGATAAAACTAAACCTTTTAGAAAAAAAATAAGTTGGTTTTTAGCTTTTGTAATTGTCATTTGATATCTTGCTCTAATGGGATATATGGCATATATAATCTGGTTATTATTTATATAAATGAAAATTAATCCTCGAAAATCATATTAAAATCAGTAAAAAGCTTTCGTTACTTTGTTGTAGATAAAAATAAAAATTAGATTTTTAAGTAGAATTTCATTAATTTTTCTTTACTACAAAAAATAAAATTAATTTAAATAAAAAGTGAGAAAAATATGCCAGGTTGGACACCACCAACTAAAAAAACTGTGCTGTTATCGTTAATATTTGTACTTTTAGGGATCTTTATAGGAATCGCAGGATTTTTAAATGCAGTCGGTCAATATAGCCAACTCTGCGTCTATATAGGTTTTGGATTGACTTTTCTTAGCTGGTTTATCTTGTTTCTTGGAGTAAAATTTGAAGGAATATAGCATAATTAATTAATTTTTTTTTTTTATCACCTTATTTTATTTTTCTTTTAATGTTAAATATTGTTTCTTACTTATTTCTTCTATTAAGCTTTGACTCTAATTATTTTTATCTTGACCGCTCAAGAAAATACCCTCATTTATGGGGGGGAGGAATTGAGCTTTATTTTTTTGAAAAAAAAAATCAAAAAACCATCGCACTGTAATCCATTTAAACGATGATTTCTTCTTTTTACGAGTAAATGATTCAAGCTATGAATGTTCGGATATATCCGAACAAGACACAACGGACTCAGATCCACAAAACAATAGGAAGTAGTCGTTTCATCTTTAACCAGATGTTAGCGGAGAGGAAAGAAGTCAATGAACGATTAAAGAGCGATAAGGAAGCTCTTAAAAATTACGCATACAAAACCGAAAGGCAATACAAAGCAGAGTTTCCATTTCTAAAAGGAGCTGATTCCATTGCGTTACAATCGTCAAGAGAAAATCTGTTTAAAGCGTATCAAAACTTTTTTAATGGTTTGAAGAATGGTCGTAAGGTCGGCTTTCCAAAATTCAAGTCAAAGAAAGGAAAGGAAAGCTATACAACCAAACAAACGAATAGAAATATCAAAATCGATTTTAAACTAAAGAAAGTAAAGTTACCGAAATTAGGATGGCTCAAATTTCACGACGAGAGGGTGTTTTCCGAAAAGATCAAACACGCCACCGTCAAAAAGACGAAATCAAACAGATATTTCGTGTCCCTAACTTTAGAAGCTCAAAATGATACGAGAGAATTACAAGAAATACATGAAAACGATATTGTTGCATTTGATATGTCGGCAAATGAGTTCTTGGTGAATGATATTGTGAAAATGGAGAATCCTCGATTCTGTCGTTCCGAAGAGAAAAAGACCAAGAAACTTCACAAGGAACTTTCACGAAAAAAAAAAGGCTCTAATAATCGCGAAAAAGCACGATTGAAATTAGCGCGACACTACGAGAAGATATGCAATCGGAAAAAAGACTGGACTCACAAGCTCACGCGAAAATTAGCCGATAGTTTTGATGCCATCATTTTAGAGGATTTAAACGTTAAAGGGATGCAGACATTCAATTCGGGTTTGTCAAAATCAATCTCTTTAGATTTTTCTTGGTATCAATTCACATCATATTTAAAATATAAAATGGAATGGTTAGGAAAGCATTTCGTTCTCGTCGATAGATTCTTTGCGTCCAGCAAACTTTGTTCACGCTGTGGTTGGAAAAACAACAACCTTACCTTACAAGAAAGAGTGTGGACATGCTTAGATTGCGGGACTAATCACGATAGAGACAAGAATGCTTCCATTAATCTGAAAAAGGAAGGCATGAGAATCATACAAGAAGAGAAGCATATCACGATCATCCATGATGATAAAACTACCGTTGGAACAACGGGAAGTCACGCCTTTGGAGATGATGTAAGACCTAAAGAGATTCTTCGGAATCTCTTCGGGCAGTTTTCGAGGAAAAAGGAATCTCGACCTTTTAAGGTTGAGTAGTTCAATTAAGCCATTCATAAACTTTATAATGATTTCCATCCATTCCAAGAGAACCATAGACTTTTTGAGCGTTTTTATTATTTTTTTCCACATAAAGGCGAATCCCTACATATTCTTTTGAATCCCTTACGATTTTTTTAATATGATTATACATACTGGTAAACACCTTTGTATTCCTACATTCAGGTATCACGTAAACGGATTGTATCCAAAGATAAGTTCCATTCCGCCAATCGCTCCATTCAAATGTTATTAGAAGTGAGGCAACAATCTTATTATTTTCAATTGCCGTATAATAAATCCCTTTAGAAGGATCGTTAAATACTGCTTTTACTCCTTTAATTACTGTTTCCCTATCTAGTTTTAGGTTTTCGGTCTCCTGTGCCATGTTTAATTGAAATTCTACAATCTTATTATACTCACTAAATTTAGCTTTCCTAACTTCAATCATTTTTAACGAATTAAAAAAATAGGTAATGATAATTTAAATTATTAATTATTAATTATTAATTCAAATTTAGTCTTTATCTATCATAAAATAAGCTAAAAAAAGACAACTATTGTATTGCAATACATTTATAAAGATGCTATTAAAAGGGATTTAAACGGTGAACTTTGGCAGATTATTTTTTAGAAAAAAATAAAAGATAAAAAAATAAGTCTAATAATATATGAAAATTGAGAAATCGGGTATAAAAAATGGTGACTTTTCATCGGTTGAGATAAAATCTAAAGCTGAGATCGGTCTAATTCCTGTTATGAGATTAGAGAATCTAAGTAAAAGATATGGAAGTCTTTTAGCAGTTGATAATATTAACATAGAAGTTTATAAGGGTGAGACAATTGGACTTGTTAGTCCAAATGGAGCCGGAAAGACAACGACCATTAAGATGATCGCAAAACTCATAAGGCCAACCTCTGGAAGGATTCTTATTAGTAATCTTGATGGAGAATTACAAGATTTTACAAAAAGTTCCCGAAATTTAATCAAACGTGGTTTTTTGATCGACCAACCATTCTTTTACGATATGACCGCTTTTCAAATATTAAAATATTTTGCAAGTTCTCAGAATTATCCTAAGGGAAAGATTAATGAGAGAATAAATGAGCTTTTAAAGTTATTTAAGTTATCTGATTGGAAACACGAGAATGTCAAGACATTTTCTAAAGGAATGAGGCAGAAACTTGGAATTATTCAATCAATACTTGTTGATCCGCAGATTATTATATTAGATGAGCCACAAACGGGACTAGATCCAAAAGCGCGTATAGACATTCGGCGGGTTATAAAAGAACTTCAAAAACAAGGTAAAACTATTTTCGTAGCGTCACATATGCTTTATGAAATATCTGAAGTTTGCGATAAGATAGCTTTAATCAACCATGGTCAAATTATTGCCTTTGATACAATTGAAAATTTAGAAAAAAACCTAAAAGAGAAACAGCTAGATTGTCAGATACTCAAGGCGATCCCTGTTGAAAATCTTAAGGATGTAATTACAAGGCTTAACGAAAAACTAGAACCATATTTAAATAGCCATTTAATTAATCAAATCTCGAATGAAGCAATAACCTACAATCCAGATAAGTTAAGTTTCAAAATTATTTACGATGGAAGGAGAGAATCACGAGGAGAAATATTAGATATAATAATTTCACAATTTAAATCTGATTTTAAAGTAATTTCATTTACGCAACCTAAAACATCAAAATTAGAGCAAATATACCTAGAAATGATAATAGATGATGAGCCAAAATTGAAAAAAAAAAGAAAGAGGTGAAACAGGTGCAATCGTTAGAAGAGAAGGAAAAATTATATTATTTTTATTTGGCAGTAAAACCTGTATTTACAACATATATTTTTGAACTAAAAAAGCAGTGGAAAAAATTTATTGTCTTTTCAATAGTTTCTGTTACTTTTGTAATATTATTGAGTTATCTACCCTATGCTCTTATATCCGATAATCCAATACCAGAGACTCAAGTAGATTATTTTCAATCTGGACTTGGTTTCATTATTATGATTGTTATATTCGCAGCATGTTTCTTTTTTGGAGGGATAGTATGTTCAGAATTTAGCAAAAAAACGGGATGCATTACGTTTCCGATAATTAATAAGTATAAGTTAATTATAGGGAAATATTTAGGAGCACTAACACTAATTATTGGAGTTGTTGGAGCGTTTTATTTTGCACTTGGGATTTTAGGCATTTATTATTATGATGGACCGATTAATTATAGGTACTACTACAGTTTCGGAATTACAGTATTATATGTACTTGCTGTGAGTAGTTTTGTAACTTTCTTTAGTTCTTTTATGAAAAATGTAAGTATCACGATGGTATCTGCTTTATTATTATTATTGATTGCTAATATGATCATAGATAGTTTAATAATGTTATTATATCCAGAATTTGAACCAATTTATTCGTTAAATCATTCATCTGAGCTTATATCTTACATTTTAGAGAAGGATTTTCCAACAGCAACCGAAGATAGATATGAAGAAATGGAATTTCGAGGGTCTACCCGAAGACGATGGTTAACACCCTCTATTGAAATGGGAATTACTATAATGTTATTATATACAATTATTTGCGTAGTAGTTGCTGCAATTACATTCAAAAGAAGGCAATTATAGAATAAATTCTTAGTTCATGAAAAAGGAGGTAATCAAAAAATGGCAATTTTAAGGTTTGGAAAACGAATGAAAAGAGCTTCATTAGGACTTTTCCTATTAGGTATAGTTTTTGCAGGTTTATCTACTACGGGTATCGCAACTGCTAATAATTATGAAGTTGCGTTAAACAAAGGAACAGAAACTTATGTGGTAAATCAATACGATGAAGACCGTTGGGAAAAAACAATTGATGAAGAATCAGAACCGGATGATTGGTTTGGTGGAGATAGCGATATAATTGGTGCTAAAAGTAAAATCACGATAAGAAGTATTGGCGATTATAAATGGGATGCGTTCGAAGTTTTAATGTCGATTTTTGATGTTTTAGATTCAATTTCTAAAAAAGAGCGTCCATTTTTTCGAGAAAATCTCGAAGAAGATACAATAAACGACGAGTATTCGGATAAATATCAGGTTTGGGAAGCATTATGTTCTAAATGGGACTTTGAGGCAGATGATTTCGAGGAGGAGCCTGATGATTCAGAGGCTATAATTCCTATATTTAAGGATCCAAAAGATCTTAGTGAAATTTTGGAATTTTACAATACCTGGGCTGAAGATATTAATTCAATAATGATAATGTTAGAATTAGAACCATTTCCAATTCTAGATGGAGACGAATTTTTATGGAATCTTGCATTAAGTGGAAAATTGATAGTAGCTCGTCCAATTAAGGAATATTTAAAAACTTTAGTTGATGATTTGGATTGTAATGATGTTGAGGTTAAGGGTACTACACTTATTTTTGAGAGAGAAGACGATGACAAGTATATCGCCGAAGTGACCTTTTCTGATCAAGGAACTCAATCTGGTTTTACCGTTAAAGACGATGATAACATAATTTATGAGATTATTCTAGATAATACGACAACAATAATTTTAATCTCTATTGGAGTATCGATATCTGCCATAGCTGGAATTGTGATTATCTTTATCTTTATTAAGAAAAGAAAAAAATATTAAGTAGTAGAACGCCACTTCTACTAATGTTTTTTACCATTATTAATAAATTAATACCATAAGTGTAAATAAAATTTAATTACAACCCGAATAAATAATTTTAATATATATTATTTTTATCTCAATTGATATTAATCCTTATTTAAAATAAGCTTAAAAACTAAATTCCAATAGGAATAAAATTGATTAAATTTTTTATATTCTTATGAATAATTTAGAAATTTATCGTGAAATAGGGAAAAAACTTGAAGAGTATTTAAGACCTTCTACATTTCCAATAGGAATAAAATTAATAAAAGACGAGACTGAGATTCCTTCTAATAGCAAAAGACCTAAAAAGGACTTAAAAATTCAGAATTTCCTATGTCAAAATTTTACAATGGTTCGCAGATATGGATGGACTATAGCAGTTATGGAAGAGGATTGTGTGTGTAGGTTAGCTAGAGCTGTTTATGGTTGGGATACGCCCTCCGAGGAAATGGCAGAATGGGGTCATAAGTTCAATATCGGGCTTTATGCTAAAGATTTAGAAACCTCAAAAAAATTACAAAAACACCTATATCTGTTTAACAATGAATATCTGGGGCTCGTAATTTCACCCCTCACTCGAACAAAGGTCGTTCCAGATGTTGTTCAAATCTATTGTTTGCCTGCCCAAGCAATGCGGTTAACTCAAGCTTATCTTTATATGGAAGGTGGGATGCTCGATTTTACAGACGCCGGAAGGATAGGATCTTGCCATATTGGTGTAATAAAAACCTTTCAAACTAGCAAGCCGCAATTGGTAATATTAGGCAATGGAGATAGAGTATGGGGTGGTGCCGAAGATCATGAAGTCATGTATTCCATTCCACGGAGTAAATTAGAAATAATTATTGAGGGTTTAGAAGCAACTCATAAAGCGGGATTAAGATATCCAATACCTAAATACATGAATTATAAACCTGGTTTCCAAACATCTTTTAGAAGAAAAGCTGTGGAGAGAGCCGGGAGCACACTTATTAAAGACAAATAAATAAATTCATATATATAACTTATCTAACCACTCAGAATTATTTAATAATCGTTCATATTCGCTTTTATCACCAAAATCCCCTCTGAATAACCCTTTTTCCATTTTAATAACTCTCACTTTCCAATTATTATTTCTAATAGCATTACTAATCGCATCAGGAATTTCTAACTCTCCTCTTTTTGAAGGTTTAAGTTTTTTTAACTCCTTAAAGATTTCCCGCGAAAAAATAAAAATTCCACAATTATTTAGATTAGAACATTGTTCTTCTTTAAGAGGTTTTTCAACCATTTTAGTACAATAATCTCCTACATCATTTAGTACAATTTCACATCCTTTTTGGAGATTATCTAAGTAATTTGTTACTAATATGAAATCTTGGTGTTCTTTTTTGAATACATCATAAATATTCTTGTAAATTTTATAAGGAACCAAAATATCACCCCAAGTAAGGAAAAAATGCTGGTCCTTTATTAATTCTTCGCATAATAGAAGCGCTCCTCCCGTTCCATTTATATTCTTTTGCTCGATATATTCGATTTTAAGTCCCAATTTACTTCCATCTTGAAAATAATCAATAATTTGTTCTTTAGCATATCCTACAACAATTATTAAATCTCTAAAGCCAGCGTATTTTAAACCATTCACAATATATTCCAATAATGGCTTTCCATGGACTGGAATCATGGTTTTTTGATACTTATTTATATAAGGAAGTAAACGCTTCCCAAAACCAGCGCATAAGATAATAGCTTTCAATAAGTCTCAACTCCATTACTAGTTTTTATTGAAAATGCTTCTCCACCACCATCTTCCATCGCATGTATTAGAATATCTTCATTTTTTTGCCCAAAAGCAAACATTGTACCTCCAAAACCAGATCCGTTAATTTTTGCGCCAAGAGCACCAGATTCTAAACAATTATTTATCATCCTATCTATTTTTTTTGTTGAAATTCCGATATTAATTCTTAACTGTTCTTGGTGTATATTCAATAAATCTCCTAATTTTTGATAAAAATTAATCGTTTCTATAGTATTTATTTGTTTTTTTAGGAGATTTAAATTATTTAAAATTAAATTTTTAGCTTCTATTGTTATATCTCGATTTATAATATTACCAATTATTTTTTTTTGATACTCCTTTTCAATACTTGGTAAAAAATGCTTTAATTCTTCTAATGAAGTGGTAAATTGATTAAAATTTGGCATGATCTCTTTTAAATTTTTAAAGGAATTGATAGATAAATTTTTAACTCTCGTAAGATCTTCTACTGTATCTTTTTTTTCTAAAGAATTCCCTAAAACAAATCCATTAAGCTTAATAGGAAACTCTAAAACCTTAGTTTTTAAAGGTTCTAAATAAATCAATCCTCCCAACGATGTAAAATGGTCCATCTTACCCCCAGATTCTCCAAATTCTTTTACTTCAGCGTTGTAACCTTCGTTAGCTAGTTGGATTTTTGTTAACCGTTTATCAGAAATTAGATTTAGAAAATAAAGCCAAGCAATAACAAGAGCAGAGGAACTTCCAGCACCAGCATTAATAGGAATATCCCCCTTTATTTTTATTTTATAACCTTTATTAAAATAAATCCCTCTCCTTAAGAATTGGTTATATCCGCTTCTTAAATAGTCCCTTTTACTTTCATATTCTAGTTCTTTATTGTTTAACGGAATTTCTAAAGTTTGTTGCATATCAGGAAGTTCTATTAAAAATTTATTGGCAGAAATCTTTTCTGCTTCTAAATAGATGTATTTTGATATAGCCATTGCAATTACAGGATAGTTTAAGTAATCTTGATGCTCACCAAATAAACAAATTCTTCCAGGAGCTTTTAATTGAATCATTTCTTTGAAAGATATAAAAAAGAATATAAGTATAGTCAAAAAAACCAATAACATTTATACCAAATATTAGCAAATAATATTATTTTTGTAATTATTTCGAAAATACTACTGTAAAAAATAAAAAAAAAAAGGTTATTTTCTCTTTCGTTTTTTATATGAAGCATACACAACTATACATGTAATACATCGGAGCAGTAATAGATGCCCTTCCCTTAAATCCAATGACATTTGTTTTAGCTCGTTTATTATTAATATCAAGTGCAATTGAATACTATTTGGCATTTTTTTTACCTGGTCGATTAGCTAAATGGCTAACTCAAAAAGATCAAAAAATTTAATGTTGGAAATCAGACGCGTTTAAGTGTTTTGAATTTTCTTATAAGAGAAACATTATGTTATATAGATAATACTAATCTTTTTTTTTCCATATATACATAGATAATACTGATTTAAAAGAAAGATAATTGAATCTTTTTTTTTAGGTTTTTAAGGCAGTAAAAAAATCAATATTGTAATTATCAAGATTGAATAATACAGTTTTTCTTAAGAAAATGATAAGAGATGTTATAATAATTAAAGATGGCATACCACTTTTATCCAAAAATTTTTCTAACTCTCAAAATAGTCTCTTTTCTCAAGATAGTAATCTTGTAATGATTTCAGGATTTTTTTCGGCATTGAATTCTTTTTCAGAATACGAAGACTTAGGATCAATTCACGAAATTGCGCTTTCAAACATCGATTTTAAATTGTCATTTTTTAAGGAGCCCAGCATTCCAAATTTAATTTATTTAGCAAGCTTTGACGAGAAGTCTCAAGGAGTAAATGTACAAAGAACATTAAGAAAAATTTCCAAGGATTTCTTAAAAAAATATAATTTTAATCAGATTACAAATTGGACTGGAAGACTTGATGCTTTCGAAGAATTCGAAGAAATAATTAAGGGGTATGTTGACGAGGAAAAAAATGAGAATGAGTCCCAATTTAAGAATAAAGTTATTAAATTATTCGATGATATAAAAGACGAAATTGATAAAGACAATTTATCAGAAAAAGAAATAAAAATTGAAAGCGATGATAGTCCAAATTATTATTATTTTATCCCTTCCTTCAAAATATCCAAAAAATTAAACCCGGAGGATTATTTAACCGGCGAATCTTCTATTCAAGTATTTAACCAAATAAATGGTAAGAGAACTATTGAACAAATAGCAAAAGACTTGAATATTAATCAAGAACGAGTTTTTTGTATAAGCAAAAATTTAGTGAAATTAGGATTTGTCAAGTTTTTAGATTATTAGATTAAGTTATTTATAATACCACCATCAGTTTTTACGATTCCCTTATTTATACTGTCAACGAAATTGTTAATAACTCTTGCTATTAAAGGTGAAATTTTATTTATGTTTAAAATCGTAGAATAAATTTCGCTAAAGAAACATTTAAATAAAAAAATTTTATTAATAAATTAAAAAAATTCTTTATTAACACTTCTGGGTGTACAAAATCGAGGTTTTATCGCCAAATCAAAAAAGACTTGATCTTTTAATCGTAAAATTGAATTACGCTACAGGCGTAAGATTTGAATATTATCGAAGGGCTTTTCTTGAAAAAAGAGTAAATTCCAGAATGAATAGTTTAAAATTAAAAACAATTGAATCTTATATTAATTATATTGTAGCCCATCCAGAAGAAATTAATCTCTTTTTAAATAAATTTACAATAAATTACACGTATTTTTTTAGGAATTACGAAATATTTGAAAGGCTTAAAGAGATTGTTAAAGATTTTAAAATGGGAATGGGCACATATAAACCAATTAAAATATGGTCATGTCCATGCGCTACGGGCGAAGAACCTTATTCTATTGCAATGCTCTTCGAGCACCTTAAAAAAGAAGATCCCAATTTTCCAGAATATGAAATCGTTGCTTCAGATATCGATAAAAACGCCATAGAAATCGCAAGAAATGGCATTTACCAAGAATATTCGTTATATGATACACCAGAAATCTATAAATTAAAATATTTCACTAAAAAAAACGGTAAATACATATTAAATAAAGAAATTAAAGAAAAAGTAGAATTTATTGTAGAAGATATAACTAAAGGTCATAAAAGACCTCAGAATTACGATATTGTATTATGTCGAAATCTAATTATTTATATAAACAGAACTGCTCTTAAAAGAATATTGCAAATTTTAAACGAACACCTAAAACACGAAGGGATATTAATTTTAGGAAAGACAGAGACATTAATGGAACCAAATCGTTATTATAAAGCGTTTGATCCAGTAAATCATTTTTATGTAAAAAATGATTTTAATCTATCAAAAATAATTCAAAAGGAAAAAGAGATACCAGTAGAACCTCCAAAAACATTAGAAAAAGTTAAACCTATTAAAATAAAAAAAGTTAAACCAATAAGCAAAAAAAAAATAACACCAGCAAAAATAAAAAAAGTTGTTCCAAAAAAGATAGAAAGATTAAAGCCAGTAAAGAAAGAAAAAATAATACCAGCAAAAATAAGAAAACCTATCCCTGAAAAGAAAGAAAAAATAATACCAAAAGCGAGAAAAAGGGAAAAGCATGAAGATAGAATAAAAGTTATACCCGCAGAAGTAAAAGTGGATCAACAGATTGTTCCTGAAATAAAAGTAAAAGTAGAGAAAATTGATTTGGAACAACAAGAAAATTTAGTGGAACAAAGGGAAAAATTATTAGAAATCCGAGAAAGACGCCTGGAGAGACAAATAAAAGAGTTAGCAAAACAATTGAACATAATAGAATTACGAGAGAGACAATTAGAATTAAAAGAACAAGAACTGGAATTGAGAGAAAAAAATGTTGAACAACGAGAAATTTTATATGAAGAACAAGAAAGATTTTTAGCAATACAAAAGAAACTGGAAGAAAAGCGAGTAAAAAAAGTTGGACATCAAATGAGAAAAATGGGGCAATGGGAAAAACAAATAAAAAGAAGAGAAAAACAAATTGAGAAAAGAATGGAACATGCTGAAGTGTTAATTAATCAAATAGAACAACACGAAAAACAAGTAAAACTACGAGAAAGGCAAATTGAACTTGAACTAAGAACATTACAAGAAGATCAAAAAAAAGAACAAGAAAAACAACCAGTAGAACAAGAATATCGTCGCGTTGAAAGAAAAACAGACAGAATCGTTAAACCAAATATTAAGGGAGAATTAGCTTTACCGATTGGTTGTTATGCTTTAATAGATCTTGGTAATAAAGATTCAAAAGTATTCAAAATTTCAATTTACGAATTGGAATATAGTTTAGCGCTAATTCTTAAAGATGATATTAATGGGATTTATGCAATGTCTCATTGCTTACTTCCTGGTTCCAAAATTCCACCAGATTTCGGTAATTTAAATTCCCCACATAAATATATAGATTCCTCAGTTAGAGATTTATTGAATAAAATGTTAACTCATGGAGCTAAAAAAGCGAATATTCGAGCTATAATTTTTGGAGGAAAGGTTTATAGCGGTGATGCTCCTTCAATTGAAAAAAGCCTTTCAATTTTTAAAAAAGAATTAGAATTATTACAAATTAAAATAGAGAAAGAAGATATTGGCGGTTTAAGTGGGAGATCAATAATTTTCGATGTAATGGATAATTCGCTTTTCATTAAAAAGACTTGGGAAGAATATTTTAGAAGAATATCTTTATAGGAAAACCTAATAACTTAAGAAATTTTTATTTGTACTTTCTTTTTTGCTGCAGTTTTTTTCTTTTTTGTTCTGTTTCTTCGATTTCTTCTTCTAATTGTTGCAATCCTACACTGTCTTTTCCAGCAAACTTAAAATTTCCTACAATTTTACTCTCTTCTCTTTCACCTGATTTGGAAACTTTTTCAAAGGATATAGTTACCGGTTGATCTTGATTTAAAGCGAGATTTACAAAATTTATGAATCCATAGTGCTTACTGGGGGCGATATTAAATTTTATACATACTTCTTTATCTTTTTTAGTTTTTGTTTTTAAGACTAAACGCAACTTCAATAATTGATCACGATTATTCAATTGTATGATTTAGTTATATATTTGAAAAGAACCAAAATAAAAAAATTATATTATAATTGTAAATTTAAAGAAATAAAAAAATTTGTAAACGCAGTAGAACAACATTAAAAATATAAAATGCCTTCTAAATTTCGACTAAGATATATTTTTAAACCTTTTGTGAAGTTGATAGCAAAAGGTTTAAGTAAAGTAGGAGTTACACCTAATATTGCAACATTAATGATGTTTTCTTTCGCAATTTTTAGTTTTATAGCTTTAGTTTTCTTTAATAATCTTCTATTTTTCGCAATATTCATATTTATTACGGGCATTTTGGATGGATGCGATGGAGCTATAGCCCGATTAACTAATAAAACTACTAAGTTTGGTGGATTTTTCGATTCTATGATGGATCGTCTCTCGGAATTTGTTATTTTTCTTGGACTCTTAATATATTTTTGGGAACAACTGCTTTGGAATCTCATAGATATGAAAATTATCATATTAATGGCGTTTTTAGCCTCTATCATGATTAGTTATGCTAGAACCAGAGCAGAGAATTTTTATAAAGGCGATTTCGATGTTGGGCTCATGGCTAGGTCCGAACGATTGTTTTATCTTGTTATAACTTCGATAATCGCTTATTTTTACGGGTTTTTTAACGAGTTTTTACTTCTCTTCATGATTCTAGTAATAGGTACCGCAATTTTTAGATATGTGAAAATTCATAATCTAATTAAAAAATACGAATCCTTAAACAATTAGTTTCAAATATTCAAGTTTAAAAAATAAAGAAATATTATTTCATTATAAATAAGTGATTGCTACAAAAAAAGAAGGAAAAAAAGAGTTATTTTAGATGAAACAAAAAAACTTAAAGTGTATTCTCTGCGGGGGTAGGATTGCATACGAAGAATTAAGCCAAAATTTTAAATGTAGTGAATGTAATGCAAACATCTCCTCAGACATGTTTAAAGCAGGTAAAAAGGCGCGCACTCGTTATCGTTTAACTAAAGTAAGTATACTTGTTGCGATCCTCGGTACTTTATATGTTTTATATTTCTTCCTTAGAAGAATGCTTTAGAATTTTAATTTTTTTCTTAAAATTCAAAGTCCATTTTTGGAATCTACTCCTAAAAAGAAATCGTAGATTTCCGCTAATTCATTATAAGGATCTTTTTCAGTCAAGTTTTAAATCACCTCTAAAATTTATTATAAATCTAAAAAAAACCTATTTATTATTAAATTATAGGTACTCTTTTTTCACTCGTGACAACATAGCAAACATAATTATCGTTATCCCCAGTATTATAAATGATATCTTCAAGTTATACATTACTAGGATGCCGATTAGTGGAAAAAGTATTGCTTTTGTAATCGCCGAAATCATGTTTATAGTACTTAAAACAGTAGCTCGATTCTCTGTTTCAATTTGCTTGTTTATGCCATTAATAAAGATGATTTGTCTAGTAAATCCAAATCCGACAACGATTAAAACTAATGTAATGCTGATTGGAACGAAAAATATGAATGCCATCAGAATGTATCCTATACCTGGTATCAAGGTATATAATATGAGAAACAGTCGCTTATTTTTGAAGTGTTTCTCAAATTTTGGAATTAGATTAGTCAAAATGATTTGTGTTATTGTCATCGCAGCAGCAACAAATCCAAAGAAAATTAATGGCACGTTAAGCTCTTCAAGGTATAATTGATACATCCATATAATTACAAAGGCTAAGGCATCCACTATAGTTAACTCAATCGCCAGAATTCGTAGAATTTTATTTTTCCTGAGTTCTTTGAAACCAGCCTTAATAATTGTGATGAATTTCTCTTTAGATTCATTTTCAAGATCGTGGTTAGGGTCTTTAAGCGCCAATGCTATAATTGAAGCTGCTATGAATGGAAAAAACATCAACGAAAATATATAATTTAATGGAACGAACAATGTTAGCAACGAACCTATGGGCGCCGAAATTAGTATCCCTAACAACATAAAACTTCCTGTTCTCGCGGAATATTTAGAAAGTTCTTTTTCTCTTCCCATCCTTCTCAATGTATCATACATAACAGCTTGATCAGAACCCGAAATTAACGCAACTCCTAAGGCAAAAAATGTTTCTGCGAGAAAAAATAGGAGTATGTTAGGTATACTTCCATATATTAAAGCTGAAATTGCAAGCACCATGCCTCCTAAGATTAAACTAAGTTTTTTGCTTAAGTAATCAGATATTGCCCCGCAAGGAATTTCGAAGACGAAGATCATAATAGTAAAGTATCCTTGTAATATCATAACTTCGACGAATGTTAATCTCCCCCATCCTAAAAAGAATGGCAGTAAAATCCCTGAAATCAAGTGACAACCTGCAAAGAAATGAAACAAATACAGATTCCATATATTTGAATTGTATTCTGCTCTATTTGATTCTAATTCTAATTGAGATAGAGTTTTTTCTTTTCTATCATTTTCCTTTGAAAATTGCATGATCTTTCCCTTTTCCGTTGTTTTTTAAATTGGAAATAATTCATTTTTCAATAATCTCATAATTTTTTTTCTATCTTCACTCGATAGTTGACTTGCATCAGTACCACGAGAAATATACATATCAGCAGGAATGTTTTCAAATAATGAAATCATAATGATTAACGCATTTTTCACTAAAATTTTATTATCTGAGTACAGCGCCTCTTTCATTAATTTCATCATAAATTGACATTTCCAGAGTTCAGTTCTTTCTCGATTTTCTTTTTTATTTTCAAAATAATCTATTATTCTAATATAACAATCCAATTCAGAATCTTTCTTAATATTTAGATCTTTAAACGATTTTTCTTTAAATTCTACCATTTTTTTCAGCTTAATTTTTACTTTCTTTAATATTCTGGCAATATATAAAAAAATTTATTAATATATGAGGGTTATATCGATGTAAATAAAGATAATTAGTAAGTTTTATAGTAGAAAGGCATAAATAGTAATTAAAGAAGATTAACCTGGTTTTTTTGAGGTATTAGAAGAAAGAAGTAGCCGAGTTGTTGATATCAGAGTTTTATTGAAGGAATTTTATTTATATAAGATAATAGCCTTCATTATCATGGTAATTTTATTGTAATTAGACGGAAAGTGGACTAACATGTTTACACCACTTATCCTTTTCCATGTATTTACTTTAAATACCATGATATTATCAACAAATTTTTTATTATAGTTCTATAAAATATGATTATTTATAAATTTATCGTACAAACGAGTTTTATAAAATAAAAATACGGGAATAAAATGGGATCATAACTTTCCTTTTAATTAAAATTGATTCTGTTTTTAAGAATTTACTTAAAAAAATAATAGGATAAAATTCCCACAAAAACATCGTAATTAGGTTTATCAAAACATTTATTAAGGCACTTATCTATATAAATTATAATGATCTCTTATATTTATATCATTAGCAAAACCGAACTGTCCTCGAGCTTGCTGCTCAGTCTTTTGCTATAATTAGTGAGAGATCGGATCCTACGAACTTATTCTTTTTAATATTTTTACGCGCTTAAGATTAGCGAAGATTTGCTCTCTCGCTTAATTTTCAACCATATTAATTTAAAAAAGAATGAGATCGAAGAACTTGCAGGGATAGCCAAGTGGTAAGGCAGAAATGGCTTATCTCCAAATAATATAAGATAAAAAAATAAACGAGAATACCCAAGCTTGGATGAAGGGGTTCGGCTTAAAACCGAATACATAGGACACATCGCAGGTTCAAATCCTGCTTCTCGTATTAAAAATTATTATATAAACCAAATAGGAGGTGTACGTAAAAAGTAGGAAAAATTTATCACTTAGAATGATACAAAGGTATAGATCACTTTTGATTTCAACTGATAATCTAAAAATTTATCCAGAGTTATAATTTAAAAATGTTACAATAATAGATAATTACATAATAAATTAAGAAAAACATAGAATTTGTTAATTCAAAAGCAGAAACAATATTTTTTGCTATTTATAACATATTTATTTTATCTAATATTATGACTGAAAATAGAATTATAGTTGATAAAACCGACATGAAGAGAATATATAACGATTTAAAATCTCGTGGTTTTTCAAGAAATGATATAAGCCGTGAAATTGGTGCAAGATTTGATAGTGCACTTTATCATGGTTATTCAATGTCCGAAACAAGTTTTCATAAATTAGAGAGCTTATATGGTAAAAAGATTGCTCACAAATCCAAAAATTGTTCTATTAATATTAAAGGATGTGTTAAAGGTGGAAAAGCCAATAACATATATAATGAACTTACAGAGAATGACTTAAAAGAATGGATTAAGTTGTATGAAAACTTAAGATCATTCCGATTAGTAAGAGAATAATTTAAAAAGAAATATTTGTTAAAGAAAATCTCTTATCCTTTTTAATTATAACTCTGTTTTAAAATTTAAAGCCTAGGCAGATTCAAGTCCTGCCATCTGCATACAGACTTAAGATCTGCGGCTAAGTGCTCGGAGGTTAAAATCCCTCTCCTTGTACCATAGGAATATATAAAATGCAGATGTGTCCAAGTTGGTAAGGAACTGGTCTTAGGAACCAGCGCTAAGTGTCTCGCAGGTTCAAGTCCTGCCATCTGCATACAAAATAAGGCAGAGGTAGTCAAGCGGCAAAGGCAGTCGGCTAAGAACCGACCCTCGTAGGAGTTCGGGGGTTCGAGTCCCTCCCTCTGCAAAAACGACACATGCGGAAATAACCAAGTCCGGTAAAGGAGGTGGGTTCAAAATCCATTCCCCGCAGGGGGTTCTGCGGTTCAAATCCGCATTTCCGCATAAAAAATCCACTAAAAAATAAGCAACGGTGACGGAGTCTGGTCGATCGTACCCGCCTTGAGAGTGGGAGTGGTGACCACCACCGCAGGTTCGAATCCTGTCCGTTGCGCCAATTTAAAGCAAGAGTCGCATAGTTAGGTAGTGCATCGGGCTGCTGATCCGAAGACGCTTAATCGTTCGGAGGTTCAAATCCTCCCTCTTGCGCTTTTTTAAAAATAAATGAAAACTATAACCAGGTTATTAATTATAAGCTTCTATAATTAATTAATCATATAGATTATGGAAAATTAAATGATTTAACTAACAAAATTAGAATTAGAAGAAATTATATAGAAAATAAAAAAAATAAGATTATAAGAAGAAATGGGAAGAGGTTCCCACTTTCCTTAGTTCCTTAAATAGAAACATTTAAATACTTAGTTGCTCTTATTAGATTTACAATGGAACGAGTTATTTTTATTATAACAGAAACGCAAATGGGAGCCGTTGCCCACCCAGAGCAACAGGCGTTTTATAGCGGCAGCTATCAATAATAAACATCTATACTCGTTTCCTCGGACATCTACTATTTTTTGTTTATATTTCTTTGATTTTTCCTATACATCTTCCATTCATATATCGATAATTGACTCTTTTTAATGACGGACAACGAGTATATGGTGTTTAATAAAAATCTATTAAAGATGGTTTGGGTGGTGTAATTGGAAGCATTTTTGACCGTGAATCAATAGGAATGGGTTCGAATCCCTTCCCAAGCCCTCTAAAGTATGGGGCTGTAGCTCAAGGGAAGAGCAATTGGGTTGCATCCAAAAGGTTGTAGGTTCAAGTCCT